>JAFOCU010000243.1 GCA_017381055.1 Lachnospiraceae bacterium | reverse complement strand
TTACTTAATGATGTAATTGGAGTTCCATACCACCAATCATTAAAACATACCGCCTCTAACATATCTCCATTATCAACTTTTTCATAAAATTCTTGATTTGTTAAATAATAATAATTAACACCTTCTACTTCACCTTCTCTTTTAGGTCTTGTAGTGCAGCTTACAATTTCATTTAATCCATCTACCTCATTCATAATTTCATGTAAGAGGTAATCCTTGCCGGACCCCGCGGGTCCAAACAAGGCTATAACTTTTATTTTATTCATAATCCTCTTCCTCTACTGCAGTATCTCCAGTCCATCTTTCATTTGTAATAATGATTTCATCATTTACTACATCTGTAATTTTATATAATTGATGACTACCAGAGTTCTTATAATTCTTTGCTACAAAAGTATCATCTCTTCTAAAGCCTGTAATCATTAACATTGTTCCTCTTGTGAACCAGCCTTTTTCCATTACAGTTTTAGTTCCGTCTGGATTAATTTGGCTAATCTGTTTTTTGAACATTGCATAATAATCACGAGTAAACTTTACATTCACTACACCTGTTGTTGTTAATAATGTTATAGATGTTCTATTGTCATCTTTAGCAATTACTGTACCAATAATTCTTCTTAATTTGTAGATTGGAATATTATTATTCTTTCTCTTATAGAAGTAATCAACTTCAGGTTCAACTGGCAAATCTTCAAAATTACTAATACCATATCTTTCAAGATTTACATTCTTTAATTCATGGTCACTATGATAGAAACATAAAGATTGCATTTCCCAATGTGAAATATTCCCACTTGCATACTTATCCCAAGTTTCTTTAAATAACATCTTATTATATTCTTTTAAGACTTCATCCTGATGTGCTTTTAACCACTCTCTTGCAACATCCATTTGACTCTTATATATCTTTTCCCACTCTGTTTGTAAAATACAAGTTACTCCATTAATTACTTCTAGCCTATCTAATTCATCCTCAAAAAATCTTTCATAGAATTGAAGACAAGCATCATCAAATGTATAATACTTACCAACTTTCTTATATGCTTTTAGATATTTTGTAAAATTAAAAACTCTTACTTGAAGTTCTAATTCTTGAGGAATTAAATTATGTTGAATTAAACCATTAAAGTTTTGTAATGTAAGTTTTGTTTTTGCGCCACATACTTGAGAAATATAATAAGCCATTATAGTTCTTCTATCTCCGAAGTCTTTATCAACTTCATCAAAAGCTCCAGCCTTAATTAAATTTATCATTGCGGTTTTTGTTAATGGACATCTCGTCATAAAATCTTTAATGCCAGAGTAAGGACGGCCCGCAACTATCTTTTCTATAACTTCTGAACTGATATTACTTAAGGCTTTTAATCCATATAAAATACGATTATTTTTAATATCAGGCTTATAACCTAAATCAGAAGTATTTATATTTACTAAAGAAACTTCAATACCATTTGATGTAATATCACCAATAGCCTTTGCTATTTTAGCATAATCAGTTCCTTTTTCCTTTTTCTTTATATCCTCAGTGTCCTCATCATCTTCTAATGAACCACTATTTACTACAAGACACGCAGTATCCCAATAAATCTGATTCCAATTCGTTCCCAAAGTTGCAGTCTGATATCCAATAAAAGAGTAGGCTAGTGCATGAATAATCGAGAATGAATACCCCATCTGAGGCCCAATTCCACACTTCCAAACATACTCACCTAACTGCGGACTCTTTGCTTGAGCTAAAACTTGTTCTCTTAACATAGGAATTTTATCCATCTGCTTTTTACCAACAATCTTTCTCGCGGCATTAGCATCCTTTAAGCTAAATCCGCAGATATTTTCATCCATTAACATTTGCATCATTTGCTCTTGTGATGGTGGAACCCCATATGATTTTAAGAAATAAGGTTCTAATGTTTTCTGTTCTTCTATTGTTAGTCCAGCTTCATTCATTTCTTGATACCATAAAGCAATATCATTCTTAAATCGAATATATTTCTCCATTGGAGTCTCTTGACCAGCTTCCGCAGTCATAAGTCTCATTAGTCCATTAGCATCGGCTAACTCGATAATATTTCCCGGAGCAATCTTTTTCGCTGCTTGAGAACCTACTGCAGAGTCAAACTGGAAAATATTTATAATCTCATTATTCTGAATTGCTCTCCATACTTCTTGTTTATTTAAAGGTATAACTTCTGGATGTAAATATTTATCATAAGCCTGTCTTAAAGTTAAATTGTTTTCTATCTGACCATCCTTTTGCAAGAAACGAACAGATTGTGCAATTTTATCTTGAACATCTGTTAATAAGAAATCATATTTTGTCATACCTGCGGCTTCTGCCATATGTAAGTCATACTGCGTAATAACATCCCCGCTTGGAGTTCTCATAAAACATCCAAATTCATATGGGTCTTCATCGAACATAATAACACCTGAAGCATGGCTTCCTCTTCTACTAATCAAGCCTTCAATACCCATCATAACATCAAGCAATCCTGGATATAAAGAAACTTCATTTATGAATAAAGTAATTGGCTTTCTGCCTTTTTCTTCATTGCCATAAACAACTTCTGATAAGCTCCATATAAATCCACGTTCTTGTGGAATTAACGATGATAAATACTGTGCAGTATCTACATCTATTCCGTCTGGGTAATCTTCACTTCTATATCCACGACATGCGGTAAGGATGGCTGATTTCGTACTTTCTGTTCCAAAAGTGGCGATAAGAGTACACCCCAAGTTTTGCCTTGAAATGTCATCGATTGTATTAGCGAAATTTTTTCCTCTTTCATTTTTTATCTCCTTTAAAATTTTAGGTCTTTTACTTGGACACAAGTCAATATCAATATCACCTAACTCTACACGCTCTTCATTTAAGTATCTCCAGAATGGAAGTTCCCATTTAATTGGGTCAAGCTGAGTTACTCCAAGTAAATAATGATTAAGACCAGAACAGCTAGAACCACGTCCCGCACCAACTGTACTTCCTAAATCCCAAAACATATCAATATAATGTTGAAGTGTAATAGGATAAGCAAACATATTAGTACCAAGTTTTTCTCCAAT
>JAFOCU010000242.1 GCA_017381055.1 Lachnospiraceae bacterium | reverse complement strand
CTTACCTGCTTGTTGACTTTCTCGGAAGTAAGAAGCATATTCTCCATTTCACTTTCGAAGTTGCCCATATGAATCATTGGGAAAAATGAAAGTAAGCTTCCGTTAATCAGACGACAATTGTATTTGAGCATGTTTTGTATCTCAAATCTTGTCTTTAACTCGTTGTCTGTTAGTAATCTGCGTTCCTGGTCAGGAGATAGAGCTTCATTTTTCTTTCTATCTCTAACATAATCTACATATTCCATGTCGAATTCATTCTTTGAAGGAATCTCCTCGCCTTTGTAGATTCGCATGAGCCAATCCTTCATACGATATACTTTACATGGCTCTGTTCGCACAATTGGTGGAATAGAGCAGAGGAACTCTAATTGAGAGTCAGTAAGTAATCTTTCGTCTAAGAGTCCATAATTTAAGAATAATTCTACTAATCTATTTTTTTGACCAAGCTTTGCATATTGAATAAATACTTCTTCGTATAATTCGTAGTAAGCCATTGTAAATGATTTTCTAAATACTCTTACACTATCATCACGAGATTCTTTATCTTCAAGTGCCATAAACTTTTCTATGTAGGTATTGAATTCTTCGTATCGTCCAGAGAAATTTGCAAAATCACATAATTGCTTAAGTGTATTTGAAAAATCTGGATAATCTTCATCACTGTATTCTTCTTCTGTAGAAGCATCGTCTTCAATATCGATTCCGGTATAGTCAAAATCTAAATTGAAAACATCGTCATCGTCGTCATCGTCATCAAATGCATTTGCGTACATATCGTCGTCATCATCATCACTGTCATCTGAGCCCTTGGCAGTCATAAAGTAGAAGTCTACGCGATTATAATCAACTTCAAGATTTATACCTGAACGCTGCATTATAGCAGAGTCAAAGTTACTAAGTGATGTCTTCATATCTTCAAGAAGTAGCATTACTTGTCTACTTTGCTTAGTCTTTGTACAAAGAGTAGCGGCTAGTGCGAATAGGCATTGCTCGCTTTTGCTTGCAAATAATGAAACCATAGAACGAAGATAAAACGCCATGTCGTCATATGCTGTAAATATTCCATTTATGATAGCCAACTGTACCTTTAAAAACTTTACACCATTAGCCTTGTATACGCCTTCTATCTTGGCGTTGTGTCCAACAAGACTTGCTACGATACTATAGTTCTTTACAAATGATTGATCTTCAAATTTATAGAGTGAAGCATTGTGTGGCATCATAAAGTCAGTTGCTGCGATTGAAAAATCTTCACAACATTGAATATATCTTTCATATGAAGATTCAATGGATTGATAAAAGTCGTCTACATCTGAATATAAGGTACAATAAATGTTATGTAACTCCACTATAAGAGAGCATATTGGAATAACCAAAAGCTCGTGAATAGCTGGATTACTATCTAAAAATTGAGCAAATGAACTAGGGCTATCGGCTAAAATGGGGATAATCTCAGTGCCGCCTTCTGCATAATAGTCAGCACTATAAAAACCACTATATATATCTTTTGTGGCAATAAAATTGCCTGCAGATATAGAAGTGGAACCTTGACCGCCTTCCATAGTAACGCTACCGCTTTTAATGTAGCTTATTGTGTTTAACTCGTCGCCCTTTTCATAGAGCTGTGTACGAGTAGGAAGTGTATTTATTTTTCCTGCAATTAAGTTCATATTTATAAAGCCTCTCCTCATTTTTCTTCATATATACTGTAATCACGCTCTAAAAGTTCATTGCATATCATCTCTCTAAGCGTGTCTTTTTCGATGTTTTTATATAGCTTGTCACCAAGCTCTTTTTTGTTATATGCTGTGACACCACCGAGCTTATTGGCACGTACTAATCGTATAAGCTCAGCGCGCCACAGTATTTTTAATTGATTTTTGATTCTGCATTTTGGATTTTTATTTGCCTCACGTAAAAGTGTTAAGCTTTTTTCACCATTATCGTTCATTGTAACAGAATAAATCCCCCAAAAATCTGGGAGAATCTCTGATAGAGAATCTTGTTTTTCTACAAAATGTTGCCCTATAACTAGGTAATTTTTATCGCAAAATCGATTATAGTCTTTAACTTGTCGTGCTAGACGATCTAAAGTGTCTTTATCTGACTTGAATTCTATACCAATCAATTCATTTTCAGTAACCATAAGGGCGTCTGTTCTTGTTTTGCCAATACAAAACTCCTCAAAAATTCGAAGTTTTGAGGCACTGTCTTCATAATGACTAAATAGGATGTCACGCATGTCGGCATCCTTTAGCTTAAGAGAAGATTTCATAAGTTAGTCATCCCATCCAGGATTGAAATTTTCAAATATAATGTCAAGAATTGGTGCAAGACCAATAAACTGAGCCCCGTAATACATAATATCATCTTTTTCTTCTGCACGAACAATTTGAACTACTGTATAGAGAACAGAGTTCTCGCTACCTAAAGTAAGCTTTGTATTGAAATAATATCCTGTTGGAAGAATAGCTTTAGTCTCAAAACCGATACCGCCCTTAGACATATTTGTTACATGGATAGGTGCGTCAATATCTTCAATCTTAATGTTATCCTGCTTAAAAAGGTCAGAAATCTTAAGTTTCATATCGACGTTTATTCTTTTGCTTTTTCTTTTTTCTGTCATAATTCGCCTCCTGATACGTGAATATAATCACAAACTATAAGTACTTACATTATACAAGAAAATTCATCGATTTTCAATAAGTTTTCAGAAAGTTTACAGTGCAATTTATTGAATTTTTATAAAAAATATATTATAATTTAGATATTTAGAGGACGTACTAACACAATGTATTTTTGAGATAAATGTATTTATAGATAAGGAACGAAAGAAGGTAAAGTCATGATTACAAATGAACATATGGATGAAAAAGATAAAAAGATAGCTAAGTTGGAAAAAGAGATTAAGTTTGTTAAGAATCAGATGGCTAACGCGTTATCTCTTTATGATGAAGCGAAACAGGAGGCTGAGAAGGCTGTTAAGGCTAAAGGAGAGTTTATGTCTAAGCTTAGCCATGAATTCAGAACTCCTATGAACGCTTTGATGGGCTATTCTGATTTGCTTATTAAGAGAGAAGATAACGATATTACTAAAAGATATGCGTCAGGTATTAAGAGTGCAACTAATAGACTTCTTAATCTTTTTAATGATTTAATCGAGGTTTCACGAATAGAATCTGGAATCAATGTAAGCGATGAGGAAGAGTATGAATTTGCTGTGCTTATTAATACATTGATGGATAGCATTTCTCATGAAGTGGCTGAGAAGGGTTTAATAATGAAGCTAAATTTTGATGAGGATTTGCCAAAGAGACTTTATGGTGATTTTTATCATTTGCGTCAGATTATTAGTAATTTATTGGATAATGCGGTTAAGTATACGGATAAGGGGTATATAAGTCTTGATATTCATGCTACTAGAGGTGATGAGGTGGCTGAGAGTGGGCGTAAGAAGGTTATGCTTACATTTAGTGTGAAGGATACTGGCACAGGTATTAGAAAGAAGGATAAGGATAAATTATTTGATGTATTTGCACAGTTTAATAGTAAGAATCCATATGCTAATCAAGGCTGTGGCGTAGGATTGACAGTTGCAAAGTATTACTCTAATAAGATGCATGGCGATATTTTCTTCAAGAGTGTATATGGTTCGGGGTCGGAATTTGTCTGTGCTGTTACTCAGGAGATTGTGGATGATGCTCATCTTAGCGCTAGTTATGTATATGATAAGAATACTAGAAGACAGATTGTATTTACATCGCCTACTGCGAGAGTACTTATTGTAGATGATTCTAAGGTTAATTTAGGTGTTGCCAAGGGACTTTTAGAGGAATATGGCATTAATGCAGATATTGCAGAGAGCGGTATGGAGGCGCT
>JAFOCU010000241.1 GCA_017381055.1 Lachnospiraceae bacterium | reverse complement strand
ACCACTTCATAGGAAGATTTTATACCATATATTCAATAAAATCAAGCACTTTTTGCAAATTTGTTCCTGGCGTTTTCCCTTGAATTTACTAGCTTTTTGTCAGTTTTCAGACATAAAAACAAGGCACAAGATACTCACCAAGAATATCTTGTGCCTTGCACCACTATATACAACTATATATAGTGTTTACTATTTTTTAAGTTGTTTGAACAATTTATTATTGCTCACCAAAATTTTTTTCTAGTACTTTAGTACTTTTTATACTGTTTCATCAACAAACTCTGTGTAATCATCTTCTTTTTCTACTTTCCATACAGATTTACCACCCTTGTGCTTAAATCTATTATATATAAGAAGAGATCCGCATCCTACTGCAAGCACACCTGCTAAAAGCTGCGATGCCGGGATACCTGTATTGCCTATGATTAACTGGTCAGTTCTCATCTGTTCAACGAAAACTCTTACGATACCATACCCACACATATACCATAAGAACACTTCACCATGGTACTTCTTTTTCTTTCTGAAAGCCATGATTAAAAGCAACACACACAAATTCAAGAACGACTCATATAAGAAAGTCGGCTGAACCTGTATAAACTGTCCCGCTTCATCTATATAACTTACAGCCTCAGGAACTGCAATTCTATCGACTGCAGGATCCCAAGTATTAATCTTCATAGCAAACAAGCCATTTGTGTCACCACCAAAAGCCTCTCTATTGAAGAAATTGCCCCATCTTCCGATAATCTGGCCAAGAATCAAGCCTATACAACCTGTATCAGCCATCTGAAGGAAGCTTAATTTCTTAACTTTAGCCAAAGTAAAGCAAGTAATAATAGCAGCGATAACGCCACCATATATAGCTAGTCCACCTTCTCTAAGGTTAATAATCTTAAATAAATCGCCTTTGTAATAATCCCACTCAAATATTACATAGTATAATCTAGCTCCTATAATCGCAAAAACAATACCATATAAAGCCAAATCAATATAATCCTCTACATTCTGCCCACTGATTTTTGCCTCTCTAAAGCCAATCATCATACCAGCAAGCATACCGATTCCAATAATCAATCCGTAGAACGCAATCTCAAGACCAAATATAGAAAACTTATTAGGCAAGTTATAAATGTCTATTCCCAAATTAGGAAAGCTAATACTTAAATCAAGTAATGTCATACTTACACTCCTTATACGTTGAATCTAAAGAGAACAACATCTCCATCCTGAACAACATATTCTTTACCCTCAAGTCTAACAAGACCCTTGTCCTTAGCAGCTGCATAGCTACCGCAATCAAGTAAATCCTGATAATTAACAACCTCAGCACGGATAAATCCTCTCTCAAAGTCTGTATGAATCTTACCTGCTGCCTGTGGAGCCTTTGTACCTCTTGTAATAGTCCAAGCTCTTGTCTCCTGCTTACCAGCTGTAAGGTAGCTAATAAGACCAAGTAAGCTATAGCTTGCTGCGATAAGCTTATCAAGACCAGAATCCTTAATACCTAAGTCCTCAAGGAACATAGCCTTCTCTTCATCATCAAGCTCAGAGATTTCCTGCTCGATCTGAGCACATACAACAAATACCTCAAAGCCTTCACTCTTAGCAAATTCTCTAACCTTAGCAACATTTTCGTTAGAAGCGCCATCATCAGCTAAATCATCTTCCTCAACATTAGCAGCGAAGATTACTGGCTTACCTGTAAGAAGGTTGTACTCCTTAATCCATAACTTCTCCTCGTCATCGTCAGTCTCGTACTGCTTAGCAAGCTTGCCTTCCTCAAGAAGTGCCTTAAGCTTAAGGATAAGATCTCTCTCCTTAGCCAAAGTCTTATCATTGTTAGCAGCTCTACCAACCTTCTGAAGTCTTCTATCAAGAATCTCTATATCAGAGAAAATAAGCTCTAAATTAATTGTCTCAATATCACGAAGTGGATTAATGCTTCCCTCTACATGAATAATATTAGAGTTATCAAAGCAACGAACAACGTGAACAATAGCATCTACCTCACGGATATTTGCAAGGAACTGGTTACCAAGACCTTCACCCTTAGACGCACCCTTTACAAGACCTGCTATATCAACAAACTCAATAACTGCTGGCACAATCTTATCTGAACCATAAAGATCTGAAAGCTTATTAAGTCTCTCATCTGGAACAGTTACCACACCTACGTTAGGATCAATTGTACAGAATGGGTAGTTAGCTGATTCTGCACCTGCCTTAGTTAATGAGTTAAATAATGTACTTTTTCCGACATTAGGAAGTCCTACGATACCTAATTTCATAGTATATATCTCCTTT
>JAFOCU010000034.1 GCA_017381055.1 Lachnospiraceae bacterium | reverse complement strand
ATAGTGATTCAGTGCTGTCTGCTGTGCACCGGTCTCCAGCATTGCTTTTATCAGTTCATAATGCAGTGTTTCCTCGTAAGGATCAATGGAAACCGCGTGCTGACAGACGGTAACTTGGTCTATTGGCAACTTGGTAACGTACATATAACCAAATTGGTGACAGAAGTGTTCAAATGCATAGGCAAATTCCTTAAAGTTATAATAATGAACCTTGTCCTCTATCTTTTGGACAACTGTTTTCATTATATCAGCTTTTTTCTGTGCAACTTTTCTTTTTGCTACCTTCAGGACAACCTTGTCATCCTCTATTTCTATCTTGTAATCTTTAGCCATTTGTTTATCTTTGTATGGCTCTAGTAATTCTATTAAAGATTGTACATCCATAATTTAACCTCCCCTATATCCACCAAAGGTGGAGAGAACTTTCGTTCTCCTATCCTTTTATTTTCTTAATTCTTCTAACTAATTCTTCTTCCAATAACATTTCAGCTTTTTGGAACTGTTCCATTATTTCAGATTTCTTTAGTATAGAATCTAAATCAGTATTCTCTAGGATTAACCCATTATCTACTCTAGTCCATGTTCCGTTAATCTCTACTGTCATACCTAATTTAACTTCCATTTCTTTGATTTTAAAAGCCATTGGATTGTCCTCCTGTGTTTTGTTTTATCTCTCTTACAATTATTATAATAAACTATATGGAATTTAATGTCAACACTTTTTTAAAAATAAATTAAAAAGTTAGGTATGGAAACCTAACTCTTTGTTAATAATGACATATCCTCAATGGATAAAACTCAAACACACATTTTATTTTTATTAATCTAATGTTTTTAAGTAAGCGTGTATACGCTCCACTTTATCTAAATCTTTTTGGTGGCAATCACATAGTTGGAATTGGTGTGCTGTTATATCAAATAGGTTACAATGTACAGTTTTCCCCTTCTTATGGTGATATTCAGCATTTAAACAAGTTCCACAGCAATTAGTTATTATCATGTTTTATTACCTCCATTGACTCAACTTTATTTATAAAATCATTTATTATGATAAATATGTAAAATAGTATTATAGTTATAGCTGATAAAAGCATTGTGTTTATATTTCTTGAAACTACACCTATAATTCCTATTGCTATTGGTAAGATTTTTTCAATTAAGTTTACTAATTTGTTTATCATAGTGTCCTCTCCTATAAAAATGGATATTCATATCTCCATCTAGTTCTCTTTTTAGTTTGTTCAATTCTTCTACAGTTTTCCCTAAACCATTCTAAAGGTATAGACTTTTTACCTTCAAAGGCTTGTTGTAAAGTATCTCCTGATATAAGATAAGTTTCGTCATATGTTCTGAAGTTGACTATGAAATAAGCATGAAGTCCTTGTTTAGATGCTTCAGCTAATATTTCTAGTTGGTGGTCACGAACATTTGCTCTTGGTAGTCTTTTTTCTTTAGTAGTCTTTAACTCTAATAAATACCCTCCATGTTTAGTTAATAGGATATAGTCTGCTGGGTTTTTCCCATATCCTTTACCATCCTTTAAACGTACTAGAAGGTAATTGTCAGGACAACTCTTATAGAAGTCCTGTTCAAATGCTTTACCTACTTTACTACTTATGTTCGCCACTATAATTCCCCTTCAGGAGCAACTTCATTCTCTATTGAGTTGCATAATTCCTTGTAAGTACAGAACATACACTCTAGTTTGTTCGGAGGTGGTATCACACCTTCTCTACAACACTTGTCTACTAAAGCTAACTTTTCAGTTACTACTCTCTTATCTTCGTCTGTTACTTTATATAGTATTGGGAAATGTGAAGTAAAATCTCTATCCTCATAGAAGAATAATATGTAATCCACACCTAAACACATAGCGTATGCTGTTGCTTGTAGAATATGTGGAGGTAATGGTTTTTGTGACTTTCTTATACTAGCTAACTTTTTGCAAGATACTGTCTTTATCTCAAATACAGCCTTTTTGTTATCAAGTTCAACTAATCCATCTGCTTGGAAATATAAGTTGTATTCTGTATTACAACATCTAGCTTCAGTTTTATCCTCATTCCACTTGACGAACTCTGACTTAATACCTTTGGCTTGTGCATCTTTGATAGCTGTCGGTATGTCTATATTCTTTATGAATCCTTGTTCTTCCATTTTGAATAATACGTTTTGTATTCTTTCGTGTCTATCTGTTCCTGATTCTAATATTCCTACTGAATTGTATATCCATGGATTATTAAGGTCGATAGGGTCTTTTGGAGCGTGTGTTCTTTCAAAGAATATGTTTCTTGCACATTTACCTAGTGAAGAAGGTCTTGTAAAGTCTGTTGGATATGGTTGTTCTTCTTTACAAGTAAGAAGTGTCTTATTATATAATTCCATGAACTTCATTTCAAAGGCTCTTGGATGTTCAAATTCTTTTATTAAATTATTTAAGGCACTCACGCAACTCAACCTCCAATTCCTTTAAAGTTTCCCCTAATTGTGCTAAATACTTTTCAGGATAATTCACTACTTCCCCACAAGATGTAAATTTAGCAATAAATTCTAGTGCTTTATCTTCTTTTCCATACTCAATTAACATAGCAACACCACTTTGTATGGCTGTTGTGATATATTCAATCGGAAAATCTTGCATAAAAATAATCCCCCTTATTATTAGTATATACTCATTTTACCAAAATAAGGAGGGATTGTCAACTATAATGTTCGGATTATACCGAATATTTTTCTTTTATTTGTTCGTAAACATCATCACCTGACCAAACTTTAGATACTTCCACATCACACTTTTGTTTAGTTCCTAATAATTTCATAGCTGTATCTTTCATTACTTCAGGTAATAATTCGGCTACCTCGACCATATGCTCGTCTTTACATTCTATAACCATTTCGTCATGTATAGTCATTAATATCTTACAACCTAGTTCTTTGAATCTAGGATGATTCCATAAGTTAACCATAGCTAGTTTCATTACATCTGCTGAAGAACCTTGTATTCTAGCATTTAGACATTGTCTTGATGCTTCCTGATATAGGTAATTGTCTTTAGGTAGTTTCATATTCGGTAGCCTTCTTTTTCTACCTGTTATAGTGCATACAAACCCTAATTTCTCGGCTTGATATTGTGACTTAATGATTATCTCCTTTATAGATGGGAATGACTTATAGAAGTTATCTATTAGTTCCTGTCCCCATTGTGCATTTCTACCAAACTGTTCTGCTATTGCTCTAGCACCTCTACTGTACATTATTCCTAATAGTACAGATTTAGTTTGTGTTCTCCTGTCTTTACCTTCAGGTTGTTTTGCTCCTGTTTCAGGATGGAACTCTAAACATTCTTCATAAGGTACACCGAATATTAAACTTGCCATAGATGCATATATGTCTATACCATCATTGAATGTTCTTAACATTGTAGGGTCTTGTGATACAGTAGCTAGTATTCTAGGTTCTATTGCAGAGAAGTCTGAACCTATAAGAACGTGTCCCTCTCTAGCCTTGAATATTTTTCTTATGTCCTTATTCCTAGATGGAATTTGTTGTAAGTTTATTTTATGTATTGGGTGACTTGAACTAAATCTACCTGTCTTTGCTCCTAGTGCATTGAAGTTAGAGTGTACAGCATTTGTCCTAGATTCTCTAGCTTCAGGTATTTTCACTAT
>JAFOCU010000240.1 GCA_017381055.1 Lachnospiraceae bacterium | reverse complement strand
TGGTGGGTTGATTGGCAGCAAGGCAATACATCTAAGCTAGAGGGCTTAGATCCACTTTGGATGCTTAATCATTATCATTTTCTTGACAATGGTAGAGATGGAAAGAGAGCTATGACATTTTCTAGATATGCAGGTCCAGGAAGTCATAGATATCCTATAGGTTTTTCAGGAGATTCACATATTACTTGGGAATCATTAGATTTTCAGCCTTATTTTACAGCAACAGCATCAAACATAGGATATGGCTGGTGGAGTCATGATATAGGTGGTCATATGCTTGGTGATAGAGATGAGGAGTTAGAACTACGTTGGTATCAGTTTGGTGTATTTTCACCGATTATGAGACTTCATAGCTCTTGTAATGAGTTTACAGGTAAGGAACCATGGAAGTTTTCCATGGAGACACATGCAGTAATGAATGATTTCTTAAGACTTCGTCATAGAATGATACCATATTTGTATTCTATGAATTATCTTGCAAGTAATGGTAGGCCACTTATTTCGCCGATGTATTATGATTATCCAGATGAGTGGGATGCATATGCTGTAAAGAATCAGTATTACTTTGGAACAGAGCTTATAGTTGCGCCTATTACAAGCAAATGTATAGATGGTGTAAATAGAGCAAAGGTGAAGGTGTGGTTACCAAAGGGTACATATTTTGATATATTTAGCGATACAGTATATACAGGTGATAGATTTATAAATATGTATAGAGACAAATCTGCAATGCCAGTTTTAGCAAAGGCTGGAGCTATATTGCCACTCACAAATGAGATATTTGGTAAAGATTTCTTAAATAATCCAAGAAATTTAACTGTTACAGTATATCCAGGAGCAGATAATAGCTTTGAATTATATGAAGATGATGGAGAAACAAACAACTTTAAGAATGGTCAGTATGCTATAACTACATTGATTAATGGCAATAGCACATCAGAGTTTATTATTAAGAAGCCAGAAGGGGATATAAGTGTATTGCCTGTTAAGAGAAATATACAGATACATTTCTGTGCAACATATGATAATAAAGCAGAAGTATATATTGGAGATAAGCTAGTAGAAGCAATGTATGCATATGATGAGAAATCTCATACTTTTGTTGTGGATATTAAAGATTGGGATTATATCGATGATATAAAGATTTGCTTAGGAAAACAGCATATGATTAGGGAAAATGATGTTAAGTCAGCTGTTTATGAGATTTTAAATAAGGCAGAGATATCATTTATCCAAAAGGAAGATGTGTATAGACCAATTATGGGAGGAAGAAGCAAGGATTATGTTATTTCAGAGCTCTCAGGAAGAAATATCAATGTGGATGTAAGAGACGCAGTGGTGGAGCAAATATTGGCATATATAGAGTAAGCATTGTAACTCTTTAGAATAAAAGGCATATAATAAAGAGAAAACCTTTGGAGCATATATTATGGCAGATATGTTTGGTAACATATGCACATGTAGAAAATGCAACGGTATAGTTCATACGATAAAAAAGGGAGATACATTATATCAGCTAAGTAGATACTATAATGTCACTATCAACGAGATCATGAGGGCAAATGCTAATATTAATGTTTACAATATGCAGGTGGGTGATCAAATTTGCATACCTGTAAAGCGTCCTGTACCAATGCCTATGCCAGGACCAGGTCCTGTTAGACCGCCGATGCCTGGAATGAACCAGCCACCGATGCCAGGCCAGATGCCAGGTCAGGGTCCTAATCAAGGTAGACCATCTTTAATACAGCCTAGAAATAATGATATGGATGAAAATGATGATTCTAATCAGGAGTATATAGAGACATCTGCGGATGCTATGTTTGAAGAAACAGATACAGAGGCTGTATGCTGTGGAAGTGGGATGAAGGTTAAGGATTTACTTAAAAGCGACGATATGACACTAGAAGAATTAGCGGAGATGTTGAAGAATATATAAGTCCCGAAAATTTCATAAAATAATAAGGGCTTGAAACATTGTAAAAAAGTGCTAAGATACATAAGTATCGGAGGCACTTTTTTATGTTAGAGAAAAAGAAAGCAAAAAATTACACGATGAACTTGTGTGAAGGTTCAATATTAAATAAATTATTGTTGTTCGCTTTACCACTTATGGCATCTAGTATGTTGCAGCTTTTATTTAATGCAGCGGATGTTGTGGTTGTAGGACGATTTGTTGGGAAGAATTCATTGGCAGCAGTTGGTTCAAATGGATCAATTATCAATTTGCTTACCAACGCATTCATAGGATTATCAGTTGGTGCAAATGTGTTGGTGGCGCGATATTTTGCTGCAAATAAGGAGCAGAAGCTTAGAAAGACCGTCCATACTGCTATTGCAATAAGTATTGTAAGTGGTATTGTGATGGCTGTTGTAGGTATAGTGGCGGCAAGAAGACTATTAATTTGGATGAGTAGTCCAAAAGAAGTTATCGATTTAGCGGTAATATATTTACGCATTTACTTTTTAGGAATGCCCGCAGTTATGTTATATAATTTTGGCGCGGCGATTTTAAGAGGAGTAGGTGATACCAAACGTCCATTGTATTACTTGACATTTGCAGGTGTTGTAAATGTAATTTTAAATCTGATTTTTGTTATTTTATTAAAGATGGATGTAGCAGGCGTAGCACTTGCGACCATAATATCCCAGTATATTTCAGCGGCGTTGGTTTTAAGATGCCTTGCAAAAGAGACAAGTGCAATTCGCTTTGAAAAGCAGTATTTGGGTATTGATAGAAATATATTGCTAAAAATTTTGAAGATAGGATTGCCAGCAGGAGTACAAAGTTCGCTTTTTTCCTTTTCAAATGTTATTATTCAATCATCTATCAATAGCTTTGGAGCTACGGTTGTTGCAGGAAATTCGGCGGCAAGCAATATTGAAGGATTTGTTTTTATGGCGATGAATGCATTTTCACAAGCAATAGTGGCATTTGTTAGTCAAAATGTGGGTGCTAAAAAATACGAGCGAATCAACAAGATTGTAGTTACCACATGGATATGTGTATCAATAGTAGGAATTGTGTTAGGTAATGGGGTATATTTGTTAGGAAAGCCGTTGCTTGGCTTATATTCTGGAAATGGAGAAGTAATTGATGCGGGTATAAGTAGATTGGCAGTTATTTGTACCACATATGCTTTATGTGGTATGATGGACTGTATGGTTGGAGCTCTTAGAGGAATTGGTTATTCGGTTATGCCGATGATAGTTTCATTGTTGGGTGTATGCGCATTTAGAATGGTATGGATTTTAGGATTTTTTCAAATCAAACAGTTTCATATAATTGATACAGTGTATTTAGCATATCCCATATCGTGGTTGTTAACATTTATTGTACATGTTATTTGTTATTTAATTGTACGAAGAAAAATAGATAATTTGGAGTGAATGAGATGAAAATTACATTACTTACAGTAGGAAAGATAAAAGAAAAATATTTTACTATGGCTATAGATGAATATGCTAAGCGTCTTAGTCGTTATGTGAAGCTTGATATAGTGGAAGTAGCAGATGAAAAGACACCAGACGGTGCATCTGAGACAGAGGAGCGAATGATTAGAGATAAGGAAGGAAAGAGAATACTTTCAAATCTAAAGGATGATTCGTATGTTATTACTCTTGAGATAGAAGGAAAGATGCTTGATTCAGTAGAATTATCAAAGAAGATTAATCAAATTGGAGTGTCTGGTAGGGGACACATAACATTTATAATTGGTGGTTCGTTGGGACTTTCTGATGAAGTAAAGAATAGAGCAGATTATAAGCTTAGCTTTTCTAAGATGACATTCCCACACCAGCTTATGAGGGTGGTGTTGTTAGAGCAGATTTATAGAAGCTACAGAATATTAGGAAATGAACCGTATCATAAATAGGGAGCATCAAAAATAAGGTTTGTTGGAACGTATGGAAAGGGTGGTAGTTTTACCATCCTTTTAATTATTGTAAGTCACTTGGCAAGTCGATAGTCGGCAAGTGGTAGTTAGGTTGGTTTTGTTAATGATTAGTGGTAAATGAGAATTTCTATAGGATATGATACGGTTTTTCAACAGAGGAATTACTTCTGTATACTACGGATAAAACTTAGTCCACAGAGTATTTTACTCTGTGGACAAGGTTAATTGAGTATTTGTTTATATGGAAAATAGTGTTACAATGGACTAAAAAAGATAGGAGGAGTTGACGTGGATAAAAATATATTTGAAAATTTAGATAATCAGACCTATAGAAATTATAACGAATTATATGATATGATTTTACAGTGTTATCGAAATATTTCTATTCTTAATGTTTATAAAGAACTACAAACAGAAAAAACAGAAACATATAATATGTATTCAAATATAAGTAATCATATTATAAGATTAGTTCAAAAGGATTTGGCATTAACAATATGGAAAATGTATTTTGACACAAATACAAAAGCTAATACGATTCCTAAATTTCGTAATACTATTAACAAGAGGTTACGTGAATTTGATAATGGACATAAAAAGATATATAAATCAAAGTTTAATGCTGATACTAAAAAAAAATTAGAATGCATGAGGATGAAATTCTTGGCACATACTGATATGACAAGGAGTAATAATAGGATAGAGATATCTGATTTAATGGAGATATTAGATACAATGTGTAACGAATTTAATAATATTTGCAGTGTTATAGAAGATGAAAGGGTTAATGGAATAACTGACGTCAATATAGGATTTCAAAATATGATTTACCAAGCAGAGCTGTTGACACTTTACAGCAAAGAACAAGTTAATTAAGGAAGTGTTTACATTATATGAAAGGATAGATGGTATGAAATTAAATGAATATAAAAAAGTAGAGAATCTAAATTACATTGAATACTGTGATTATTTACAGGATAAGTATGGAATTGGTTTGTGTGACTATATGAGACCTAACTGGACAAAGAATCCTAAAATAACAAGAACAAAAGAAGGACTCTATGCTCATCACAAGTATGAAAATTGTGCAATTATGTTATCACATCCAGAATATGCAATGAACCGTTCAGACGGCCGAAGTACTGGACCGCCTGAAGCTGATTCGAGAGGAACTGGTTAAGCTCCGCAAGAGTTTGGATTATCTCACTTGATGAAGACATAATAAATTATC
>JAFOCU010000033.1 GCA_017381055.1 Lachnospiraceae bacterium | reverse complement strand
GCACATGCTATAGCCAATGCCTTCAAACCAGTCTTCATTAAATCTCTTAAATTTGTCTCAAGACCTGCCGAAAACATTAAAAGTATTACACCAATTTCCGCCATCTGAATTAAAAACTCTGATTGATCTACTAAACCTAACGCGCAAGGTCCAATAACTAATCCTGCCACAATCTGACCAACAACCTGCGGCGCCTTAAGATATCTAGCAACAATACCAAAACCTTTTGCGAAAACTATTATTATAGCTAAATCAAGTAAAATTTCATAATTCATAACTCATCCTCTTCTCTATATTATCTATATCTAAAAATAAATTTACGCCTTCTCTGTTTTACATCAATCCTTTTTTTATGTCAAGATATTACATAGCTAATATATTAAACAAAACTATCATATTTTTGTTCATTTCGATTATTTTAACATTTTTTATATAAATATACTTGAAAAACTTGACTTTTTATCATATTATGTACCTTGGAGTTAAAAAAGTTTCACATCAGGAGGTATAAGATGGCTACTACTAAGACAACAAAGAAGGCAGCAGTTGCACCAAAGGTTGAAACAAAGGTGGAGACAAAGGTGGAAGCTACTGCAAAGACAGAAGATACAACAGCAAAGAAGACAGCTACTAAGACAGCTGCAAAGACTACAGAGAAGAAGGCACCAGCTAAGAAAACAACAACTAAGGCTGCTGCAGTTAAGAAGAACGAAATCTTCATCCAGTTCTCTGGTTTTGAGTTCTCTCACGAGGAGTTACTCGAGAAGGTTAAGGCTGATTACACAGCTCAGACAGGTAAGAAGACAATCTCTTCTACAAAGCTTTATGTAAAGCCAGAAGACATGAAGGTTTACTATGTTGTAAACGATAAGTTCATGGGCGATGTATATTTAGGCTAATATACATATTAAATATTAAAACGCAGTTGCAATTGCAACTGCGTTTTTTGTTATATTGATTTATTCCTATTACTAATGTACACTATACTTACATATAGGAGGTTACTGACCATGACTATCAAACAATTAATTAGCAATACAAAAGGACATTTACATACAATTAACTCCCATAAACTTATGGTTATGAAACATTGCTTTAGAGTAGGCTTATACAAACAAGGCCTTCTTCATGATCTTTCAAAATATATGCCCTCCGAATTTATTCCAGGCGTTATATACTATCAAGGTTTCCGCAGTCCCAATACTGCCCAGCGTGAAATCGAAGGATGCTCTACCGCATGGCTTCATCACAAGGGACGTAATAAACATCACTACGAATATTGGATTGACTATCCAGCAGACAGAACACAAAGTCTTGTAGGTATGAAAATGCCTGTAAAATATGTAGTAGAAATGTTCTGCGACAGAATCGCCGCCAGCAAAATATATCACAAAGAAAACTACACCGATGAAACAGCCTTAGAGTATTATAAACGAGGTCACCATCGCTACGTAATTCATCCAGAAAGCGATGCACTTCTCCGCAAGCTACTAATTATGCTGGCACGAAAAGGAGAAGATTATACATTTAAATATATTCGTCGCTCAGTACTCAAAAATTGTTAATCCCCAAAATGACTTGTAAATATATTACAAGTCATTTTTTCTTCTGTATATACACACAGTTATCACTTGCAATTTAGCTGGATTTTCTTATTCATAGCGTACGATTATAGATTATCTTACTGATTTGCTCCAATCAACAAAGAAGCAATTTTCAAACACGATGTTTGAAAAAAGCGCCTCCCGACACGATGTCGGATGAGGCGCTGGTTGCGTATCTATATTTATCTTATATTGCAAATCTGTTAGATAATCTTAATCGGAAGCTCCGAATAAGAAAATCTGGCTAAATTTGCAAGGCCTATAACTGTGTAGATACAAAAATATCGTATATAGCCTTAATTGCAATATCAAAATCCTGATTGCGAACACCAATAATGATGTTAAGCTCACTAGAACCCTGATCAATCATCTTAACGTTTACATTTGCATG
>JAFOCU010000032.1 GCA_017381055.1 Lachnospiraceae bacterium | reverse complement strand
GTAAATGGCATTCGTCTTAATAATTACAAGGCTGATGGAATTATCGCAACCACACCTACTGGTTCAACTGCTTATAATATGTCTGCAGGAGGTCCACTAGTAAATCCTTCAGCGGAATTGATTGTTATGACACCAGTATGTCCGCATACTCTTAATACAAGAAGTATTGTATTTGACAAGGATGACGAAATAGAGATTGAAATATGTCAGCAGAAGCAGTCAGATAGAGCTGAGGCTGCATATGTATATTATGATGGTGATTTGGCGA
Source organism: Lachnospiraceae bacterium (assembly GCA_017381055.1). GTDB lineage: Bacteria > Bacillota > Clostridia > Lachnospirales > Lachnospiraceae > SVEL01. The sequence continues at coordinate 3,533 of JAFOCU010000032.1, read as the reverse complement.
CACCGCTTCTTAATGGAGATAGAATCATTATAAAAAAAGCATCTACTTGTACAGAGCTTATTAAGCTTGATAGTAGAAGCTTCTTAGAGGTGTTAAGGAGGAAGTTAAATAACAATGAAGATAGCCAGACATAAGAAAATTCTTGAACTTATAAGGGATAATGAGGTAACGACACAGGAGGAGCTTGCGTCGTTACTTATAGATAGTAATTATATTGTCACTCAAGCAACTGTATCTAGAGATATAAGAGAGCTCGGTCTTACAAAGATGGCTGTAAATGGTGGGAGCTCTAAGTATGTTGCTATTGAAAATAATGAAAAAACAATTAATGATAAGCTTTTAGAGATATTAAAGGCGGGCTTTGTATCTATGGATTTTGCACAGAATATATTAGTTGTTAAAACGGTATCAGGTATGGCTATGGCTGTTGCTGCAGCGCTTGATGCACTTAAATGGGACGAAATCGTTGGTTCGATAGCTGGTGATGATACTATTATGTGTGCTATTAGAACAAATGATGATGTTATAAAGGTTATGGATAAGTTGAAAAATATTATCTCATACTAGGTGGAGAGACCAGGGAAGAGAGGTATATATGCTACTAAATGTGCATGTAAAAGATTTAGCGTTAATAGAAGATGTAGATATATGTTTTGGAGATGGTCTAAACATATTAACTGGTGAAACCGGTGCAGGTAAATCGATTATTATAGGTTCTATCGGTGTTGCCCTTGGTGCCAAGGCTGGCAAGGATTTAATTAGACAGGGTGCAGAATATGCTCTAGTAGAGCTTGTATTTCAGGTGGAATCTAAGGAAACACTTGATAAGCTTAAAGATATGGACATTGATGCAGAGGATGGCCAAATTATTATTGCTAGAAAGATTTCTAATGGTAAGAGTCTTATAAAGATTAATGGTCAAACTATGACAGCGTCTGCATTAAAAGAAATTGCATCACTTCTTATAGATGTTCACGGTCAGAGAGATTACGAAACTTTAGTTCATACAGAAAAGCATCTTGATATCTTGGATGCATTTGCATCAGATTCTGTTTTGGGTTTAAAGGAAAAAGTTAGTGGTTTGTATAAGGAATACAAGGCTATAAATAATAAGCTTTTAGAGTTTACAAAGGATGAAGAACAGCGTGCTAAGGATTTAGCTTTTTATGAGTTTCAAGCTAAGGAAATTGAGGACGCTGACTTGGTTGTTGGTGAGGATGAAGAGCTTGAGGTAGAATTTAAGAAGATGACTCATGGCCAGAAGATTGCAGAAGCTATGGGTATTGCTTATGAAGCTATTTCTTCAGATGAGGGCGCGGCTACAAGAGTTGGTTTGGCTTTAAAGGAGCTTGGTTCAGTTAGCAATTTAGATGATGATTTATCAAGTATTTATGACAGTTTATCTTCTATAGATGCCTTATGCTATGATATTTCCAAGGAAATGTCTTCATATATGGACAAGCTTGATTTTGATGAGGAGAGAGTAGCTTTTGTATCAGAACGACTTGATACTATCAATAAATTAAAGCTTAAGCATGGAAAAACTATTAGTGATATATTAGATAAAAAAGCTTGGCTTGATGAACAGATAGAAGCTTTAAGTAATTATGATGAGGCTAGAAGAAAGCTTGAAAAAGATATGGAAAAAGCTTTGCAACAGTTAGAAGAAGTATGTAGTGAGCTATCCAACAAAAGAAAGAAGGCTGCGTTATCACTTGAAAAAGAGATTACAAAAGCGTTGGTTGACCTAAATTTCCTTGAAGTTAAGTTTAAAGCTGATTTCACAAGAGCTAAGGATTATACAGCTAAGGGATTTGATGTTATGGAATTTATGATATCAACAAATCCTGGAGAAGAGGTTAAGCCATTAGCTAAGATTGCCTCTGGCGGTGAGCTTTCAAGAATTATGCTTGGACTTAAAGCAGTACTTGCTAAAAAGGATGCAGTGGATACACTTATTTTTGATGAAATTGATACAGGGATTAGTGGAAAGACAGCTGGTATGGTAGCTGATAAGATGAGTGCAATCAGTAAGGAACATCAGGTTATCAGTATTACACATTTACCACAGATTGCTTCTCATGCTGATAGCCATTACTTAATAGAAAAATCTGTTAAGGATAAGCATACCTTTACAGATATTAGAAAATTGAATAATGAAGAGTCTGTTAATGAGTTGGCTAGAATGCTTGGAGGCACTGTTATCACAGATGCAGCCCTTGATAATGCAAGAGAACTTAAACGATTAGCAGGCAAGGAATAACCTAATAATGCCATATTAGCAAAGGTTTATTTGTACATAATAATTATTGAAATAGTTAGTTGTTAAAATAGTCAGTTATTAAAACAGTTAGTTGTTGAAGTTGATAATTGATCAACTTGATGATTGATGAAATGACAGCTATTGATAATAATTTGGAAGCGAGGTAGCTATGGTGGCGGATAGGGTGTTTTGGTATAGAAGAATTTTAGCCATGGCGGTGATTGCACTGTCCATGGCTTTTTTATGTACTAAACTTATAAATGAACGACAAGATGATGTTGTGTTGACGGGTAATAGCGGGACTTTGATTTATCCCTGCGGATTTCCAGTGGGAATATATTTAGAAACTGAAGGCGTGTTAGTGATTGGTACAGATACAATAACAGGAGTCGATGGTCTAAATTATGAACCTGCTTATGATTTGATTAGAGAAGGAGATTATATAGTAGCCTTAAACGGTGAAACTGTAGGTGCAAAGGCACAGCTTAGTTTTCTTATAAAGAAATATGGAAATAAGGATATAGATTTAACTATTAGACGGGATGGAGAGCTTAAGGATGTAACTGTAAAACCAGTAAAGGTGGGTAACGGTAGTTATAAATTAGGCATATGGGTAAAAGATGATAGTCAGGGAATAGGAACTATGACATTTTTATGTGATGATGGAAGTTTTGGTGCATTAGGTCATGGAATTTCAGATGTGGATACAAAGAAGCTTCTGAGTTCTAATGAGGGCTTATTGTACGGAGCAAAAATATGGGGTATAACCAAGGCTAAATCAGGAATAGCTGGCTCATTATGTGGGTCAATAAATTATGAAGAAGATAATATCATAGGTGAAATTAAGAAGAATTCATCTATTGGAATATATGGAGTGATACCTAGTAAAAATACAGTTGAAGGACTTGTGGAGGAATATAATTTAAAGCCCTATGAGATATGTGGTAAATATGATGTGAAGATTGGTAAGGCAACGATTCTTGCTTGTGTAACAGGTAGTGTTAAGGAGTATGATGTTGAGATTACTGAACTGAAGGTTAATTCTGAAGGTAACAAGGGGATTGTTTTAAAGGTAACAGATGAGGAGTTGTTGACCGAAACAGGTGGAATTGTGCAAGGTATGAGTGGGTCACCTATACTTCAGAATGGAAAGCTAGTTGGAGCGGTTACACATGTGTTTTTAAGGGATTCAAGTCTTGGATATGGGATATTTATTGAGAATATGTTGAAACGATGAGGATGGGCAAAACTAAGCTTGAAAAGCAAGATT
>JAFOCU010000031.1 GCA_017381055.1 Lachnospiraceae bacterium | reverse complement strand
GATATTTCAAAATGGAATTCTCAAGGTAAAAAACCTATTGATTGGACAAAAGTAAAAAACTCTGGTGTAAAATTTGTAATTATCCGCGCAGGTAACAGAGGCCAAAGTACTCCTCAAATGTACGAAGACCCTTACTTTAAAGAACATATTGAAGGCGCTTTATCAGCCGGTCTACAGGTAGGAGTTTATTTCTACTCACAGGCCATCACAGAACAGGAAGCCTTAGAGGAAGCTTCATATCTTTTGTCACTTATTAAAGGCTATAAGCTTACATACCCAGTTTGCTTTGACTGGGAACCAGTTGAAGGTAGCCGTGCAAAAAATGCGAATCTTAAACCCGAGCAAGCAAGCGCTGTAGCTAGAAAGTTCCTCTCAACAATGGAGAGCTATGGCTACGAGGCAATGCTTTATACTTATCACAGTGCTATAAAGAACTATTTTAATACAAATATAGTAAATGAATACAAAGTATGGATGGCATGGTATTTCAACGCCTACAAAACCGGACGCGAATACGCTGTAGGTGATCCTTTACCAGATACAACCTATCCATACCAAATGTGGCAGTACACCTCGGACGGAACTGTTCCAGGTATCGAAGGCAGAGTAGATATGAATGTTTCCTTCTTCTCATATACTGGAAGTGGAGTACCTACATCAGCTATTGTGCTAAATATCCCATCTACCTCTTATACTATCAATAAGGGCGGTAAGGTTGATTATAAAAAAGGAATAAAGGCTTACAATACAGCCGGAATGGATGTATCTTCATCAGTTACTACAACCATTAAAAACTCTAGTGGTACAGTAGTTAGCGAAAGTAAAGCATTCAGTACTCCTGGAAAATATACTATAACCTATACACTAAAAGATTTTACTGGTGCAACAAAGACAGCTACTGCATCTCTTACTGTAAGAGATAACCCTAAGTTCACCTTTGGAAATAGTACTTTAACCTTTGATAGACAAAGTACTACTTATGCAGCTATCGTAGATGCTATTAAAAATAATGTTACATCAATAAAAGATTACGAAGGAAAAGCAATAACAATAGACAAGGTTACAATCACTGGTTTAGATGCTTTCTACAGCAAAGAGGAAGACACTACTACTCAACCAGAGACTGAGAGTACTTCTCCAGATCAAGAGACCACAGTTACTCCTGGCGAAGAAACCACCGGTGGCGAAGGTTCTACTGATGAATCAACTGGCGAATCAACCGATGAGTCAACGGACGAATCAACCGATGAATCAACCGATGAATCAATCAAACCAGAACCTCCAACATATATTAACGGACTTAAATTAGGCACGTACACTATTACTTATACAGTAAAGGATTCCAAGGGTGCAGCTTCTACAGCAACCATTACATTAATCCTTAAAGATAACGAGCCGTAAATAATCAAACCCCATTTTCTAAACTAGAAAATGGGGTTTTTAAATCTCTATAATTATTTTAAGAAGCCGTTTACAATCTGTTCTTCTGCTTCTGCTTCTGTAAGACCTAATGTCATAAGCTTAATAATCTGCTCTCCAGCAATCTTACCAATAGCAGCTTCATGTATAAGCTGTGCATCTAAATTATTGGCTGTAATCTCTGGTATAGCACTAATCTTAGCGTTATCCATAATAATCGCATCACACTCTGAATGACCTGCACACTTGTTGTTACCATTTATCTTAGCAAGGAATATCTGATTAGACTCATCCTTAGCTACTGCTCTAGAGATAATATTGGCACTTGAATCTTCGCCATCAAGCTCTACCTCAAAAGAAGTCTTCGCATACTGACTACCATGTGTAACAAGCTTCTCGATAACCTTGATAGAAGCTCTGTCAGCAAGGCGTGCTGTAGTTATTCTATCAGTAGAATCTACGCCCTTAATCTGAACTGTCTCCATCTCCATATAGCTATCTTCATCGATTTCAATAACTGTATGAGGGTTCATAATTCTCTCACCAGTACCTTCACCCTGGCCATAATGCTTTTCTACATACTTTACCTTAGAATTCTTACCGATAAAGAAGCTATGAATTCCATCATGCTGAGACTTCTTATCGCCGCCATTGTGAATACCACAACCAGCCACGATAGTTACATCACAATCATCACCAATATGGAAATCATTGTAAACCATCTCTTCGATACCACTCTGACTAAGAACAACAGGTATATGTACGCTTTCATTCTTTGTTCCAGGCTTAAT
>JAFOCU010000239.1 GCA_017381055.1 Lachnospiraceae bacterium | reverse complement strand
ATACGTTACATTTAATATTAAGTTAAATGTAGGGGATAGTGACAAAGAATGTATGGGGAATTCTGTAAATGCAGATAAGGTTTCTATAGGTATAGAGCTTCCTGATGGAGAATTATATAAAAAGACATATACAAAGGAAGACGATGTGTTTTTAGGGGATATGTCTTCTGAAGAAATTATAGCTTTATCCGTTAAGATAAATATGGAAGATATTAGTGTTAAAGGTAAGAAATATGAACCTAGACTATGGTCGGATGAAGAGCCATATTTGTATAATGCTAAGATAATGATTGGCGAGGATAGGGTAGAGACGTATTTTGCTTTAAGAAAAATAGAGATAAAAAATATAGATGGCATAAATAGAGTGTGCTTAAATAATAAGCCTATATTTATGAATGGTGTATTAGATCAGGGATATTTTTGTGATGGTATTTTCCTGCCTGCATGTGAGGAGGAATATGAGCAAGATATACTTAGGATGAAGGAACTGGGAATAAATATGCTTAGAAAGCATATAAAAATTGAGCCGGAGTGGTTTTATTATTATTGCGATAAGCATGGTATGCTTGTGATGCAGGATATGGTTAATAGCGGTGAATATAAATTTCTTAGAGATACTGTGATGCCGAATATTGGTTTTGGTAAGAAAGATGATACAAAGAGAAAGTTTTCTAAGAAAATGAAGGTATTCTTTGAGAGTCATATGAAAGATACTATAGAGCATCTTTATAATCATCCATCTATTGTTGCATATACAATATTTAATGAGGGCTGGGGGCAGTTTGAAGCAGATAGGATGTATAAAATTGCTAAGGAATTAGATGAATCAAGATTATACGATGCCACATCTGGTTGGTTTATACAGAATGATAGTGATTTCGATAGTTTTCATATTTATTTTGGAAATAAGAAGCTAAAGCCAAAGGAGAGACCTTTGTTCCTGTCAGAGTTTGGAGGATATACGTATAAGGAAGAAGACCATGTATATAATGAAAATAAAACATATGGCTACGGTACTTGTAAGACTAAGAATGAATTGATGAGTAGAATTGTAGATAGGTACGAAAACCTTCTTATTCCGGCTATAAGCAAGGGAGCTTGTGGGTGTGTATATACTCAGCTAAGCGATGTGGAGGATGAGATAAATGGTCTCTATACTTATGATAGAAAAGTATGCAAGGTAGATAAAAAGATTATGAATGATTTGGCTACTAAAATGAAAGACCAAATTTAGACAGAAGGTGATTTATGAGAAGCAAAAGATTACTGTCAGTTATACTGATTATTGTATGCATAGGTATATGCTTTGCATGCGCGAAGGAAAAGCCAACTACAAAAGAGAATACAACCGAAAAGCAAGATAAAGAAAAAAAGGAAGATACGGATGAAATTATCAATATTGATGAGGAAAAGTTACCTTATACAGAGGAAGAAATCTTCGATCAATTATTTGATATAAATAATTTTATTCAGATTAATTTGGACATACCTAAAGAAGAGCTTGCTAAGATTCAAGAAGATTATGAAGAATACGCTGAAATGGGTTCTAAATCACCCATTTATAGAAAGGCTGATTTGGAGATTATTATAAAGACAGAAACTGATGAGCGCACTTACCTTATAGAGGATGTAGGAGTGCGTATGAAGGGTAATACTTCTAGAACTGACTTTTATAACGAAGAAGATGGTCAGTACAATTTGATTCATTTTAAGATAGATTTTCAGGAGACCTTCGATAACGAGGACTATTATGATGAGCCTATAGATTGGAGTAAAGATGAAGATGGTCGTAAGGAGCGAAAAGATAGAACATTTGCAACGCTTGAAAATATCGAACTTCGCTGGAATAAGTGTGATGATAGTACATATATAAGAGAGTATATGGCATACGAATTCTATAGAGAGATGGGACTTTTGGCACAGCATTCTAATCTTGCATCAACAGATGTGACGGGAGTGCACCAGGGTGTATTTATGATATATGAACCAATTGATAAGGTGTTTATAGAGAAGTATGTGGATGAAAAAGACCAGGGCGGCGACTTGTATAAGGCTGGATGGACATGGAATGGAGCTGACCTTACTAACAAATCATCTGTAGGAATTGAAGATGAGGATGTTCCAGAGTTTTATAATTATGACTTGAAAACTAATAAGAAGACATCTGATCTTGAGATTATGAAAAATCTTATTCGTAGATTAGGTAATAGTAGCATAAGTAAGGAAGAAATTGCGGAAATAGTGGATATGGATTATTTTGTAAAATATGAGGCAGTTTCTTACTTTGTAGGGGACCCTGATGATGCGAGAAATAATTACAATAATCATTATGTGTATTTCTTAAAGAGTTCAGGTAAAGCTATATTTATTCCATGTGATTTGGATAGAACATTTGGTATAACAAAGAGCTATAATCCTTCGGGAGATGCTATGGTTTCTATTAGTCCATATAGTAAAAGAGCTATGGGAACAGGCGGCGAACAGCAGAGGAATCCATTGTATATTAAGACTGTATGTAGGGGCGGATATTATGTGGATGAGTATACAAAAGCTTTAGAAGCAGCATTTTCAGCGAAAACATTTACATTTAAGAAGTTCGAAGAAATCTATAATATTGCTAAAAGAAATTATAGTAGTAAGGTTATTCCATCTAAGGAGTTTTATAATGCAGAGGGAAGAAATTATGCATTTAGCTTGGAGAGAAGTGAGGGAATAAATACTGATAGAGGAAATGCATCGGTGGAGGAATATTTGAGGTTAAAGAAGGAATATTTTTTAGGGTACTTGGAAGAGCAGAAGTAAATAATGAAATGAAAAAGGGAACACATTTATGAATATAGAAATGATATTGGAGAAAATTATAGAGAAAAAGGATTTGTTTTATGTATTTATAGAACTGCCAGAATTTTGGGAGGTTCGAGCAGAAGGCTTATATGGTGCAGTTTATAATAAGAACGAAAAGCAAGCTAAGATATATTTTAAAGAACCAATTGATTTAAGACTTGTAGAACGTGTT
>JAFOCU010000238.1 GCA_017381055.1 Lachnospiraceae bacterium | reverse complement strand
TGTGGTGTCCAGGTATCGATGGTAGAAAAGGTATGACAGCTGCGTTCGATGGACTTGCCAATGACTTCCCTCCTACTAAACTCAAGCTTATGAGTGTAGAAAAACTAGGAGACACCATTTGGGCAAGGTATAATCTATAAATGACTAAAATAAGGTTTATTACAAAGAGTCGGCAATGATTTCTCTGATGGAAAATAGTTGAAGTAATGAAACAGTTCAAAGTTATAGATCAATTGAATTTGGTAGATGGTGTGCTGATGTGCAAGAAACCATCAAAACGTTCATGGCAGAAGGCTCACTTTAAACAAGGAGATTTAGATGGTGCGTGTGGAGTTTATTCAATTGCAATGTCTTTAAATATTTTAGGTGTATTTGAAGCTGATGATTTTAATTCTGATCCAGATGACGTAGACAACAGAAAAGGTAAATACAGACTTATTAACGCTCTAAATGAATATGGTTTATATAGACGAGGGCTTAAAGGTCACGAAATCATAGAAATCTTAACAAAGCACTTTGCTAAAAAAGTTTCTGTTAGGAATATAGAAAAAAAGGAAGGTGACATAAAGAAAATCATCATATCACATATTGATAATAACGAGCCAGTTATAGTAGGGATAGACTATAATAAAGATGACGGACATTGGATTGTTGCCGTTGGCTATAAGATTGATGATAAAGGGAACTTCGAAGCACTATTGACATTAGATCCAGGAATTGATTCTCCAACTTACTGCCATTGGAATGGTATTCTAAACTTAAACAAAGAGGAACGTAAAACTTATGGATATAGTTATAACACCTCGAATAATATGGTGGATATTTCAGAAATAATTACCTTGTCAAGAAAGTAAAAGATGGGCTTGAGTTATTCAGAATTTAAAAGAAAGGCCAGAGAGCATCAAGTTAAATTCAGAGAGGAAATTCTTTGTGTTGAATACAACAAATATCCGAATGTCCTTAATTTTTCCGACGCTCGCAAAGGATTGGTTTTTTACGAAGGGTTTAGAGAAGAAATATTGGCTGAATTAAAAAAGCCAGTTCCTAAGACTTCGTCTGCTCCTAGCGGTCAGATGCTCACCAATCTCTTGAGAAGTGAGCATATCCCATACAATGTTTTCTTTCCGATGAATAAAGATCTAAACGGATGTAAAGACTTGTTTAATCACATTTTGGGGAAAGAAGAGATATTGAGAATAGAAGACATCAAGATTGAACATCATCCTGAACCAATAGAGAATTATCTTTCTGACCATACAGCTTTTGATGTTTACATCTCCTATACCAATACAGATAATAAAGAATGTGGCATTGGCATAGAAGTTAAATACACCGAAAAGGAATATGCACTTAAGGAAGGCACGAGTGAATACGCTCACGTCAAGGATGAACACGGCAACACACGTTTGTTCGGTCCTTATTTTAATGCCACCAATAATAGTAGATATTTCAAGGAGGAAGTGACGCACGACATTCTTGTCACAAACAAATTCAGACAGATTTGGAGAAACCACATTCTTGGGGCATCTATGGTTCAGCGGGGTGATATTGAACAATTCACCAGCATTACTATATACCCTGAGGCTAATATACATTTCCACAATGATGCTATGCCTGAGTATTATGAATTACTGAGTGAAACTGGTAAGGACACCTTTATTCCTCTAACTTATGAAGAACTATTCAACCTAATGGATAAGTTTCTTAATGTAGAAAATGGCAAAGAGTGGAATATGTATCTAAAACAACGTTACTTGTTTTAAATGAACTCCCTAATCACATATTACATTCTCGGTATCAATGTCATCACATTTATAATCTATGGGATTGACAAACTTAAGGCTAAAAAAGGGAAATGGCGTACTCCAGAAGCCTGTTTGTTAGGGCTGGCTGTAATTGGTGGAAGCATCGGTGCTTATCTCGGTATAAAAGTATGGCATCACAAGACC
>JAFOCU010000030.1 GCA_017381055.1 Lachnospiraceae bacterium | reverse complement strand
GAGAATTCTCGGCCAAGTTTATCATAGAGGGTGATTGGTTGGTTTGTAGTGGTGTCGCAGGGCCAATAACCTTCGCTCATTGCAAGCGAGTAGAGAAATGGTTTTATGGTTGAACCAACTTGACTCATATTATTAAATTTATACTGTACTTTTACATGCTTGGTATATTTGATTTTCTAAATACTTTGATGTACATATATTATGACGGACGTGACCGGCGTCTATTCGCCATCCGTGGCTCAGAGACGCCTTTTTACAACATCGTGTTGTAAAATCACTGATTAAGGACAAAGTATTAAGAAAATCTAAACATACTGCGCTACCGTAAAAGATACAGCATAAATTTGTATAATATGATATTTAAGTAGTGAATAAGGCTTTTGACATCCTAAGTTACTTGAGAGTGTGAGAAGAGATGATGGATGCGTTAGTGGTTAAAAATATTGACATAAGGTTTAGATAAATATATAATATGTATTAAAAATTTCAAGAGATAAAAGGAGTATGGGACATGAGAAAAAAATTAGTTAGTATGCTACTTGTTGTTTCAATGGTGGCATTAGTTGGATGTGGTTCTGACAAGAAGTCTGATGGTGGCAAGAAAGACAATCAGTCAACAAGTGCTACAGAAAGTGGAACAGGTGATTCTGCAGCAGATCAGTTACAGGATTTTATGCAGGATAATATTAATGGTGAAAATGTAGATGCAGCTATTGCTAAGTTAAATCCTACATATAAAGTGAATACAACAGATGTTAGTGAATATTATGTTATGAATCCTAATGTTAGTATAGGAAAGTCGTTTATGGATATTACTAATATATCAAAAGTGACACTTGAGCAGTGGAATGGTTATAAAGAAGAAGGTTCAAAGGGTTCATCTGATTATGAATATACAAGCCTTGAAGAAATAATGGATAAGTATATTATGGAGGAGGATGATGAACAGATAGATTTAGTATTTTCTGAAGGTGCTAATATAAATAATCAAGATTATTCAACTTTTAGCAATGTTACAGTTAGCTTTTCAGGTGGTGAGTATATAGATCCGTATAATGCATATTCTAATGAGCATGTTATGAAATTTGGTGATGTGCTTGAGAATGGAGGAAGTATATCTTATTATGTAGGTGCATATGATTTGCATCCAAAGGAGGTAGCACCAACTATACAGTTAAACGAGGTGTTTAATATAGATTTTGAAGGGAATGCAGAAGAGTCATTACTTCATTTGAAGGAATTGTGGGGTGAACCTTCGGCTATACAATGTAGTAAGAGTTGGGGAATTACGGATGTATATTGGATATTTGAAAGTGATACAATTGTATGCATTGAATTGAACAGTGTTATGTCAAATGAAGCAAATATTGGAGCTGTGTATGTTACTTGGACTAATAGTGAAAAAAGAATAGAAAAGATAAATACACAATATGTAGATCCAGAGTATGACGATAATTATTGGTATCAAAGAGAGGATGTTCCTTATGTTGAAGATGAATACGAGAGTTATCCAGCAAATCCTCCAGAAAATATAGTTGTTACATTAGGTGATAAGTCGGTTGTGGTTACTAAAGATAACTGGAAGAATATCTTTGCAGAGCTTGGTGTAGAACCTAATGCTGCAAATGGACAGAGATATAATTTAGAAGAAGAAATTAAATCAGATATTATTATGAAGCAAGCACGAGGTATTGAAGTAGATTATAAGAAATTAATTATATATTTACCTAATCTTGTTGGAACATATGAAACAGAGCTTGCTGTGTTTGGAATAAATGCTGAAAATGAAGTACAAGACATATTTAAGGTATTTGGTTCTGATGTTTCATATGTGGATACTGATTCGCCAGATCATACATACTATAAATATAAAGAGTTACCTTATGAGGGCGTAGAAGCAGTACAGTTTGTTGAGTTTGATGCAGGAAGCCGCAGAATAGAAATCTGGTGGGAATAATTTCGCTGAATAGTAATAGATAAAAATAATGCAGCTAAGATTTATGTAATCTTAGCTGCTTATTTTATTTCCGAGTTTTCTATCTATAGCTCCACCGACTTCATTATATCCTTCAACAATTTTGAGGATTTAATTAGAGCGCTTACTTCATCCTCATCTAAGGAAATTGGTACCTTGGTTTCGATACCATTTTTGCCGACAATAGCAGGAAAGCTTAAGGCTATATCTTCGATGCCGTATTCGCCGTGCATCATATTAGAAACGGGCAAGATGGATTTTTCATCTCTAAGGATTACCTCACATATACGTCGAATAGAGACTGCGATGCCATAGTAGGTTGCCTGTTTTCTTTTGATGATTTCATAGGCGCTATTTTTTACTTTGTCGCCGATGATATCCATCTCTTTATCGTGGGAATAATGTCCACGCATTTCACAGAAATCATCTATTGGGATTCCAGAAATATTGGCACTACTCCAAGCGGCAATTTCGCTGTCACCATGTTCTCCGATGATAAATGCGTGTACACTTCGGCTGTCTACCCCTAGAAGCTCTCCTGTTTGATATTTAAGGCGGGCAGTGTCAAGAACTGTTCCAGACCCTATTACGTGATTTTCGGGAAGACCTGAAAGCTTCATTGCCACATAGGTAAGGATATCTACAGGATTTGATACGATAAGTAGAATTCCTTGGAAGTTTCTGCGGGCTATTTCGGGAATAATATGCTTGTAGATAGCCACATTTTTGTGGACTAAGTCTAAGCGGGTCTCGCCAGGCTTTTGGTTGGCACCAGCAGTGATAATTATTATTTCTGCGCCGACGATATCATCGTAGGTACCTGCATATATTTTCATTGGTTTGCCAAACGGAATGCCGTGGCTAATGTCCATAGCCTCGCCCTCTGCTTTAGTATGGTCTACATCTATAAGTACAATTTCTGTAAATAGGCCGCTTTCCATAAGGCTAAATACGGCAGCTGAGCCTACAAAGCCACAGCCTATCATTACAGCTTTTCGGGTGTTAATAATAGAAGTAGAGTCCTTCATAAATATTCTCCCTTTGATTTTATTTTCAGATTCATATTCATTATTTAGTATGTCTGAAATAATGAATATGAACCGTGAATTTAATTAAATATTTTTTTTGCGTCAAATATGCAATAGCTTCCAATTGGTCTTGAGGAATTTCTTATGTATTTGTTTGCGCCTGATTCAAAGATACAATAGATGGCACCGTCTTTTATATTGATTTGCTCGGCCATTGGCGGCAGTATAAGAGTTCTGTATGCTTGATTCTTTAGAATTTGTTTTACATTTTTGTATTCATCTGTAGGTTGATGATAGTCCTTTAACGTATAGCATCTAAATATGGAGTCGTATCGTCTGCCATAGGATGTAGAAACGCAAAGGTATGTATTGTCATTATCTTTATAGAAACAGATGCCTTGAGATTTCTTTGGTGCTTCAATGTATCTAGTTGGTTTTAATACCAATTTCTCGTTATCTTTCTCAATGCTATATCCGTATATATGACTTGTATTGTTAGTGTTAAAACTACCTGCCCATAACATGTTGTTATAGTAGGTGCAAAAGCTTGTATAGTTTAAACCATCTGCTTGTAATGTGGTGATGTTTTTTAGCGCTACGGATTTTGCGTTGTTTTCTATAGCAATATGAATTGCTTGGAAAAAATTCTCTTTATTTATAACGCCCATTTCGTTACCATGAATGCTTCCGCCACCTTCAGCAATCCATATATATGTGCCGTCGTATGTGATTCCGCCCATATGGACTTTCTTGTCATAAATAAGGGTTGCGACAAGGTGGTTGTTTTTTAATGCGTAAATCACTGAATTGTGCTTGTTTGAACTATCATAAGCTGTGATTAATATATAGTCTTCACAAGTGCATATTCCTTGAGGAACCATTGTTTCACAGTTTACACCTAGGATATTTGTGTTTGATAATCCAGGAATAGAAAAGTAACTTGTGTCATCATAGAAATAATGAGCCATTTTGTTTTTTATAGTTTTATTTGGATGTAAATTCTTTTCACGGATTGTATAATTTGGAATCTTTTTATCACGCACTCGTCGTGAATTAGACGAAATACTAGTATCATTTCCTTTAGTGGAGTAGATATACTCCAAGTCTAATTGGTTGGTATTTAATATATTCACTGACATAATCCCCACTTTTTTTTTATTATGTTTACAATATGCTTATATAGGTATTTTGTCAAGACAAATGCATTGTATTACCATATAAAAAACACATACTTTTTATATAAATAACAAGGAGTTTGTATTGAAAATATAGGAATATTTTGATAATATGAATTTATGAGAATAGGCAAAAAACTTCGAAATAAAATTACATATATTAAGAAACTCGATGCCGCTTCTTTGATCATAGTTTTAGCTATGTTCCTTGTTCTCATAGCTGGAATATTTGTAGTGTCTAACAATTATAAGGAAAATCAAGAAGAACTTATAGAAGACGCTATGAAGCTTCAGTCGCAGAGCCACAAAGAAAAGTTTGAGGCTTTTATAGAGGAAAAGGTAGAATCGCTAAAGGGTATTGCATCCTTCCCAGCAGTAACCAGTATGTCGCAAAAGAAGCAGCGTGAGCTACTAAAGAATCGTGCAGATGAACTTGGATTCTTGCATTTATTTGTGATGGATACGAAAGGACAAGGTTACTATATCGACGAGGATATAACAAAGGATCAGAGTACAGAGCCGTTCTTTTATAATATTAGTAGCAATCATGTGTATATCACTGAGCCTTTTTATGGTCAGGATCAGACATTTACTACAGTGTGTGTTTCTATTTTTGATATAAAACTTGAAAAAATAGGTACATTATGTGGTGCGGTTAAGCTTGATAGTTTAAAGGGAGTGCTTGCAGAGTCAGAAACTCTTCTAGATGGTGAGCTTTTGTTGGTTAATCGAGAAGGAACATATATTTATGCTAAGGATATGCAGAAGGTATATGATAAGCTAAAGATTTATGATGAAAGTAAGTCGGATTATGACCTTGTAACACAGGCTTTTGATTCTAAGAAGGACCAGATGGGTGATATTAAAATAGGTGGCAAAGAGTATAAGGCTCATGTAACTTATCTTGCAGATTATGATTGGGCTATAATCCAGTGTGTTGAGAAAGATAAAATCTTTGAGAATTTAAAGTATATTGATGTGGTGAAGTATGGAGCGCTTTTGATTGTAGTTGTTCTTGTTGTATGTGTATCTAGAATAGCGATTCATTGGAGAGCTAGTCAGAGACGTATTAATACAGATACATTGACAGGCTGTAATAGTAGAGCTGCAATGGAAGCCCTTATTGATAATGCAGATAAGGCAGTGGACCAGGATATTACATTGATTTATCTTGATCTTAATAAGTTTAAGTATGTAAATGATACATATGGACATGAGGTTGGCGATAAGGTCTTATGTGTATATAGCAAGAGTCTTATGAAGATCTTTGGACGAATCGGATTCGTTGGACGAATGGGCGGCGATGAGTTTATGGTTATCCTTGCTGGTGTTAAGAAAGATGTAGCATTGAAGTTATGTCAGAAGCTTGAGAGCATACTTGTCGAGGATAGTAAACAGTTAGACTTTGATTATACTATAAGCACATCTTATGGAATTGCTACAAGATTAAAGGGAAGCTATACACCTATTGAAGACTTAATGGTAGAGGCTGACGAGAGAATGTATAATTTTAAAGAGGAACATAGATAAAGTGATACAGTTTTTTACATATAAAAAATGTAAAAAACTGTATTATTTTTTTAAATCATATAGTATAATAAACAATATTTTGATAATCATACTATTAAATTAATATATATATAAAGGAGTGGGCAATTATGAGAAAGACAAAAATAATATGTACATTAGGTCCTTCAACAGATAAGGAAGGAATACTTGAGAAGTTAGTTTTAGCTGGTATGAATACAGCGCGTATGAATTTCTCACATAGCTCATATGATGACCATAAGAGAAGATTAGAAGAGATTAAAGAGCTTAGAAAGAAATATAATAAACATATATCAGTGCTTCTTGATACAAAGGGACCAGAGATTCGTACTAAGAATTTTAAGGATGGTAAGGTATTTCTTACAGAAGGACAGGAGTTTATGCTTTCTTGTGAGGATATAGAGGGAACAGAGACAGGTGTAAGTGTTACATACACAGACCTTTACAAAGAAGTAAAGCAAGGTACAGTTATTCTTATTGATGATGGACTTGTGGAGCTTAGAGTTGCAAGAATTGAAGGTAAGAATATTCATTGCTTAGTAAAGAATGATGGATATGTTGGTAATCATAAGGGAATTAATGTTCCAGATGTTCATATTAATATGCCGTTTGTAAGTGAAAAGGATAGAGAAGATATTTTATTTGGTATCGAAAATGATGTTGACTTTATCGCTGCTTCATTTGTACGTTCAGCTGAAGATGTTAGAGAGATTAGACAGCTTCTTGATGAGAATGGTGGAAAGAATATCAATATTATTGCAAAGATTGAAAATGGTGAAGGTGTTGATAATATAGATGAAATTATCGAAGTATCAGATGGTATTATGATTGCCAGAGGTGATATGGGTGTTGAGCTTCCGGTTGAGGAAGTGCCTATTGTTCAGAAGATGATTATTCGCAAAGTTTATGAGGCTGGTAAGCAGGTTATCACTGCTACACAGATGCTTGAATCTATGATTAATAATCCTAGACCAACTAGAGCAGAGGCAACAGATATAGCAAATGCTATCTATGATGGAACAAGTGCGATTATGCTTTCTGGTGAGACAGCTGCTGGACATTTCCCTGTTGAGGCAGTTAGAACAATGGTAAGAATTGCAGAGAGAGCAGAGAATGATATAAATTATAAGAATCGTTTCTTCCATTTAGAGAAGAAAAAGAGTCCGAATACAACAGATGCGATTTGTCATGCTACATGTACAACTGCTTATGATTTAGGAGCTAGTGCTATTGTAACAGTTACAAAGTCTGGAACATCAGCTAGAATGATTTCTAGATATCGTCCAGATTGTATGATTATTGCAGGAAGTACAGATGAAAAGGTTTGTCGTCAGCTTAATCTTTCATGGGGTGTAAATCCAATTCTCTTAAAGGAAAAGCAAGATGTATTTAGCTTGTTTGAGCATGTTGTTGAGATAGGAAAGAGTCAGGGATATCTTGAGATTGGACAACTTGTTGTAATTACATCAGGTGTACCAATGGGAATATCTGGAACAACTAATATGCTTAAAGTACACGTTGTTGACTAAATTTTATATAATCCGCCATACTATTCGTGTGGCGGATTTTTTTGTGTAAAAATAATGATAAAACTGACTGTGTTCTTGGGTCTATTCGTAGTTGCCCTGCAACTGCAAATAAGTTCGCATTGTTTCTTTTGTCTTGGCATAATTTAATGTGTATGGCTAGGAATGGGCAAAAAAAGATACAAAAAGTGCAATTATGCCCAAAATGGATTAAAAAAGTAGGGAGAAGAAGATAAAAAAACGAGAAATGGGCAAAATAAGGCCAAAAACCTTTAATTATGCCCATAAAAAAAGAAAAGAGTGGGCAAAAAAGGTAAGAAAAAATAAGTTTATGCCCAAAGAATGCTATATGGGTAGTAGATATAAGAAAAATAAGAGTAAAAGTGGGCAAAAATAGGTGAGAAAGTTTAATTTTGCCCAAAATTATGGGGGATGCGTATGTGTACGGCGATTTGGTATGAGAATAGATTTTTTGGTAGGACTTTTGATTGGATGGTGTCTTATGGGGAGAGGTTTGTGGTTGCTCCGAGAAATTATGTTTTTAGATTTAGGCATTTGGAGGGGATGGAGAGTCATTACGCTATTATGGGGATGGGGCTTGTGGCAGACGGTTATCCTTTGTTTTATGAAGGTGTTAATGAGGCTGGTTTAGGGATGGCGGGGCTAAATTTTCCTGAATGTGCTATGTATCATAAGGTGAATAAAAAGAAAGATAATGTGACACCTTTTGAGTTTATTCCGTATATTTTATCAGTGTGTAAAAGTGTGGCAGAGGCTAGAGTTATGCTAGCTAAATTAAACATTGTGGATGAGAGTTTTAATGACGAGTATGGAATATCGCCTCTTCATTGGATTATAGCAGATGACAAGGAATGTATTACAGTTGAATCTGTAAGGGATGGATTGAAG
>JAFOCU010000029.1 GCA_017381055.1 Lachnospiraceae bacterium | reverse complement strand
TCATCACTTTCTAGTATTGTTTTTAATGACATAGTTACAAATGTATCATCATCTACTACTAACACTCTCATAAACTAATTCTCCTTTGGAATAGAAATAAATATCTTAAAGCCTTGCTCTCTCGAAATCAACATATTTCCATTAAATGCAGACACTCGCTCTCGCATATTATCTAAGCCTATACCTGTTTTATCATTCTTATCAGAGGATACTAATGAACCATTATCTTCTATAAGCAACTGATATAAGGCTGGATGCTCACGCACAACTATTTGCACCTTTGTAGCATCACTATGCTTAACTGTATTTGTCAAGGCCTCCTTAATAACTGCTACAAAACAGTACTTAAGCTCTTTTGATGCGTATTTGTTCATATCATAATCAAGTTGGATATCAAGTCCCTCATAAGTCTTTAAAACATCTTTTATCATATATTCTAAATCAAGGGCCTCATCCTTAATGTCATGAACACTTTCTCTTATATTATTCATAGCTGTATCTAAAGAATCCTTTAATGAAGAAAGTGGTTCCTTTAGCTTATCTTCTTTGTTAATAGTCATTACAGCACCAAGCTGCAGGATAGCTCTTGAAATCATATGTCCTACATGGTCATGAATTTCTCTTGCTATTCTATTTCGTTCAGCAAGAGTAGCTGCATGTATTTCAAAATCCTGTCGTCTAAGAAGTTCATCTTGCTTTTGCTTACTGTTTTGGCGAAGATACGATCTATCATCCTGAAGCTTATGAATCATTCTATCCTTACGATCAGATATAGCACTTCTTACACCAAGAACATATGCTATAATCATAAAAATCGTTATCTTACCACCTTGAATTAACTGTATCTTATCTGTATAAAATATCAAGCTCCATGCAATGCCCACAAACCCATGAAAAGGTATCATAATTTTTACCTTTTTCCTTCCACATTCATATATCATAAGTGGTGCAAAACAAGCAAACTTTGGCACACAAATACCAAGCACTATAAAAACAACAGAACTAATCTTTACTGCCAATTCATTATCAAAATATACATTTATACAGATAGAAATTATAGCAACAAGAAGCAGGCAGACTATTAAATAGTCCACCTGTTCTACGTTAATCAACAATATAGATAATAAAAATACTAAACCTCTATCTAAAAGCGCTGCCATAATCTATATTTAATCTGCCTCTCTCTTGTATCTAGATATCACAAGTCCCACACTAAAGAATGCCACTGCATAAAGCAACTGCACTCCACAACCTAATGCAAACTTTTCTATATCTATGTCTGAAAAATTCTTCACTCCCATAATAGCATCATTTGCTCTAACATACCAGTATGTTGGTGTGAATTTTGCAACATTTTGCATAGTCTTTCCTAAGAATTCTAATGGTACAAATATACCTCCAAGGAATGAAAAGCCTAAAGAAACTACATTTGAAAATGCTCCCATAGTAGCTGTAGTGCTAAATAAATTTCCACCAAGATATGTTATTCCCATACTTACTATCATTAAGCATAATGTAATAATAACATAGCACAAGATTCCTGCAAGTGTAATGTTTTTTCCATATAAAATCATAGATAATACATTAAACAATGCCACCAATGATATACCACATGTTACTACACCTAAAAACATCTGTGTACTGTAGCTCTTAAAGCTCTGAGAAGATACTGCTACTCTTCTTCTTATATCCTTTTTACCAAATGTAATCATTATAGGGCCAACACTTGATATCATAATCGCAAAGAATATATATGGAACATACTGATAAAAGAAATAGATTGCTGGCTTATCAGTTGTAGCTGTTGATATTGGATTTCCTTTAATACCACCATCTTTACTACTTGTTACCATACTAACCTCAACAGTAGCTTTCATAGTATCCACTGCCTTTGCATTAGCCTCTTCTACAGAATAACCTGCTGCTACATATGCTTTTAATGTCTTAGCATAAGACTCTAATGTTAAATCCATATAATAACCCATAGCGCTATCTGGCACCTTATAATTCATAAGTTCCATATCTTCGCCATTTTTTATAGCTTCTTCGTAACCCTCTGGAACTACAACAGCATAATAAATATCTCTATAATATAACGCTGTTCTTATAGTTTCCTCATCATCCTTTATCTCCACATATTTATTTTTTTCTGATAAACATTCCTTTATAGCTTCACCGGTCTCACTATTATCTCTGTTAAACACAGTAAACTTAATAGCTTCATCCTTATATGTGAGCTCTTCATTATCCTTACTCTGCGATGTTGAAATAATAGCAATCACAGCAAATATTACGAAATACAAAATCGTAGAGGGGATATTCTTTATTGCTATTCGAATAAAATTCTTATAAGTTTGCATACTTTTCCCTCCTTAATATTATTACTGAACATATTGCCAATACCACTGTCCATACTCCCATAGATGCAACACATCTTATATACATATTCATATCCTCAAATACACATAGAGAATAAAAACAATCTGATATAATTGCAGCTGGATTTATTCTATTAACAATAGGACATGACTTCTCAACAACATACTTCATATTGCCCATCATAAGACCAGCAAGGAAGTTCATAAACATAATAGTTGCCATCATTACGCCATCTCTAACCGCCTGCTTACCTTTTATAACTACGCCACAGAAATATCCAAATGCAACACCAAGAAGTGATGCCATAAAGCTCGCTAAAAAGATTAAGCCGTACTGATTACCTAAATCAATTCTTAATACTAATGTAAGATAAGCAAATAGTACTCCAAATAATACCTCTATAACTGTTACAGCTGCTAAGTATTCTGAAACAACCATTGCCATCTTCTTTGTTGGAGAAGCCGCTCTTCTCATACCAACTGGTGATTGATCCGCCTGGCTTTGTTGTGTATTCACCATACCAAAAGTAGCTCCGAACATACAAGTCATTGCAAATAATGCAAAATAATACTGATTATATGGATCCATACTACCCTTATTTTCGGAAATATTCTTGTTTACACTTTCATTGCTATTAATTTCAGCGAGCACTGCCTCTAATCTAGCAGGGTCATTAGCCATAGTATCTGCTGTCACAGCCATTCC
>JAFOCU010000237.1 GCA_017381055.1 Lachnospiraceae bacterium | reverse complement strand
CAGCTCTAATCTCTTATAGTCAATGTGGGAAGAATATCTTAGAAAAAACACTGGATGATTTAACTGTAGATACTGAGAACAGAACTCTATCCGTAGAGCTTACTCAAGAGGAATCTAATCTTTTTGCACCTGGTAAAGCACTGGTGCAAGTGCGAGTGAGGACGAAGAATCACTCATCGCTGACTAGCCAGATGATATGGGTCACTGTAAAGCCAGCTCTTAATTCGGATGTAATAGGATGAATAATGAGAACTTTAATATAGCGCCAAATGATGAGAATGAGGAATTTACTGTGGAATTTGGAGAAGTAATAAATGATGGGGGAACCCATGATTATAATGAATTAGACAATAAACCACAGATTAATGGCCATACTTTAGAGGGCAATAAAACGAATGAGCAACTAGGCATTCCGGTATATACCGAAGGAACAGGCATTAAGCTTTCAGGTGATACTATTTCCGCAGATACGGACGTATTAGCAACGAAAGCAGATCTTAATAGTAAACAAAATGTGATTGCGGATTTGCCTCAGATTCGTAGCGGAGCTGAGGCTGGTGCTACTGCTGTACAGCCGGAGGATTTAGCAACAGTTGCAACAAGCGGAAGTTATAATGACTTAACAAACAATCCTAAGATAAACAATGTTGAATTGGTAGGAAATAAATCTTTAAATGATTTAGGAATCCAACCTAAGGGGAATTATGCATTAGAGAGCGAAATACCAGATGTAAGCAATTTTATTACTAATACGGTAGATAACCTCGTAAATTATTATAAGAAGTCAGAAACATTTACAAAGCAAGAGGTAAATGACCTAATTTCCGCAATAACTACGATGGATATACGAGTAGTGCAAACGCTGCCAACAGAAGATATATCAACCACCACTATATATTTTGTGCCTAAGACAACGGCCGGGACGAATGATGTTTATGATGAATACGTATATGTATCAAATGCCTGGGAGCATATAGGCAGTACAGATATTGATTTAAGTGGTTATCAAACAAAGATAGATAGTTCTCATAAATTAAGTAGTGATTTAGTAGATGACACAAATCAGACAAATAAATTCGTAACGGAAAATGAAAAAACAACATGGAATACGGAAATAGAAAATTTGCAAGAAGAAGATGAATTATTGAAAAGAAATTTGCAAACTACAACAGGTTCGGGAGAAGAAGTAACCTTAGATAAAACAGCAGAATTAGATTTTGTGAAGCCACCATTACCAATGGGAAATAGTGAGCAGGAGAGTACAACAGGGAAAAATTTATTGAGACCAGACGGAACACCAACAACAATTAGAGGAGTTTCATGGCGTTATCGTGAAGATGGCGCTGTAGTTGGAGAAAGAGTTTCATCAAATGAAAATGTTTCAGATTTTACATTAACGGCTAGTAGCACTTTTCAACCTGGCTCATATATATTTTCTTGTTTTGATACCGAATCAACACCTGGTGCATCAACATATCAATCCAATATATCTATAAATGGTGTAAGCAATTGGAAAACAGGAAATTATTCATTTGTATTGAACGAAGTATCAACGATTAGAGTTGTATTGCGTGTGTATCCAAATTTTACAGGGACAGCAATATTCAAACCAATGATAAGATTAAGTTCTATACAAGAAAGTAATTATGAGCCATATACAGGTGGAATACCATCACCTAGTCCTGATTATCCACAAGAAGTTGAAGTTGTAACAGGAAATGTAGGAGTAACAATATCAAATCAAAACAATACAGAAAGCAAAACATTACCTGTATCATTAGGAAACATTGAATTATGTAAAATAGGAGATTACCAAGATTATATATATAAGAATGAGGGTAATTGGTATGTACATAAAAATATAATTAAAATTGATTTATCAACAATTACAAGTTTCATACATACATCAGGTTGGAGAAATCCAACATCCTTTGTTGCTGATAATATTTTCAATCACGGGTATAGTGGTTATACTACCGTTGCAAGTTTATTTTGCAACAGACTTATTGCTGATACTCCAGCTCGCATAACAGGCAGTGTTGTTAATGCCATAGGATTAGGACGAAACAGTAGTATATATCTATCGGTCGAAGGTATTACTACGTCAAACGCATTAATTACTTATTTTAGCCAAAACCCAACGTATTTATATGCACCTTTAGCAACGCCAACTGATACAGAAATAACAGATACGACACTAATATCTCAATTAGAAGAAATATCAAAAACACTAAGCTATCAGGGGCAAACTAATATAACAAGTAATACTATTGCTTTGTTTGATGTAGAAGCATATCAAAGTACAAAACTAATATTAGAAGATTTAGATTTGACAAAATTATCAACATTCGATAGTACAAAAACTCAAATATTGAAAAACATAAATGGCTCGTTAATTTGGGTAGATGAATAATGATAAAGAGGCTATAAAAGCCTGAGAAGGAGAAATAAGATGGATCCAGCATTAACACAAATAATAGTGACTTCAATTACAGTATGCGTACCGGCATTAGTTACTGTTATCACTACTAAATCAGTGAAGAAGCAGGCCAACAAACACTCTACTAGATCGGACATTATGCAACTAATAATAGAGGACTATGTAAGAGAAATTAGGGGCAAACCGCCGGAGAATTACCAAGCTATTTTGGACGAATATGATGAGTATAAAGGAACAGGAGGGAACTCATACATACATGAGAAAGTGGAGGAGTATAAGAAATGGCATAAAAGCCAGGAAGGAGGTAAAGCCAATAAACACCCTCAAAATTAAGCTAAAGAAAGGATCAATATGACTAATAAAAAGAAAGTTAGCAAGAAAGACAATAAGAAATCGCTCTACAAAGTGCTTATAACGGCGCTGGTGGCGCTTTTAGCTATCGGTGCGGGTGTGGGTGTAAGTATTTCTATCCAAAGCAACGAGGAAGGCTATAAAGCCCAGATAGAGTTTTCTGGTGAGCAGAAGCCGGTAGAAATAACAGACCAGAGTGAGATAGAAAATGTTGAAGGTGGGCAAGGGGAAGTAAAGATTGATGGAGAAACCGTCCAGACCGTAGAGGCTGTTGAATCTGACGGTCCAGTAACGGAAACTGACGAAAATGAGTGTCCAGAAGGTGAAGAGTGTGGGCGCGGGGCCGCTTACCCGAAACTGGACGTGTCTAGTCCACAAGCGTTTGCTAATGCTACTCTAGGGCAGTGCATAAATGTCGATGGGTACTATGGATCGCAGTGCTGGGACTCAATGTCGGCGTTTTTCTACAACTACGCTGGTAGAATACTCAATACCTGTGGTACTGGTGCAGCTAAAGGCACTATTGCTGATGGATGCTGGCAAAAGAATGCAGGGAACGAGTTTATGATGATCTGGAACCCTAGAGATATACAGGCTGGGGATATTGCAGTTTATTCTACCGGACAATGGGGCCATATCGGAATGGCTATGGGCGGATATAACAATGGATATTTCGCTTTGCTAGGCCAGAATCAGGGCGGTAGAGCTTGCCCTGGAGGTGGAGCGGCAGGGAACATTATAAACCTGTCTACTAGGGATTTTATTGGTGCATTTAGGCCAAAGGCTTATATCAAACCAGAGCCAGCGCCAACCCCAGATTCTACTCCAGCGCCAGCAGAGGACACTTATACTGTGAGGAAGGGCGATACGCTTGGTGGCATAGCTTACAAGCTGGGGTGGTACACAGGGAAAAAGATGTTTGGTGACGATGGATACGCTCAATCGCTTGCAGAGTTCAATGGGATTAAGAATCGTGGGCTGATTTATCCAGGGCAAGTGATAAAGAGGAAATAACTTTAATTATGGCAAATTTGCCATAATTAGAACAAAAACACCCCCTATAAACATTCAAGGGGTGTTTTTTATTATTCTGCTGGAAAAGGGTCGTTTGTCGGCCACACCGCATATGACAACACTGCATCACCTGTACGCGCATCGCCATATATTACCATGCTACCATCATTTTGAATTCTCCAAGCAACCCATCTAGTGCTTCCATCAGCAAAGAATTTAGAAGGTGTGGTCGTGTTCACAGGACGATAGCCTAATGGTACTTTTTCAGAAAGTGATTGTCCACTAACTATATTTGAGGAAAAAGCATTCCACGAACTCAATGCAACAATATTCCCAACTCTAAAAAGATCGACGTTATACCCATACCCAAAAGCTAATCGTGTTACCGATGATGTCGGCATTGTAAACGTCGCCCAATCAATCTTGTCCACTATGTTATAATTAAATCAACTATACGGCACACTTCCGGCTTAAAGGTGGAATAGTAAACTTTAAGCAGGAAAATCTTGTATGACAAATCCAGACAATATTGTAAGAGTAAGAGCTAGAAATGGTGGCCGAGCTAGCGTATAT
>JAFOCU010000028.1 GCA_017381055.1 Lachnospiraceae bacterium | reverse complement strand
TACATCATCGGCGGCAAAAAGGTTGTGATCAAGTGAGAGCAGAGGCAAAGTTTACTTTGACTATGCCGAACGCAAACAACTTAAACGCAGTTAAGGTTGTGATTAAGTAAGAGCAGAATACACCTTATATATAATATAGACATATCCACACAAGCACCCGATGCTTGTGTGGATTGTTTTTAGTACTATCACCTACTTTGTCCCCCTGAGACAGGGTGGACGAGCGAAGCGGAGGGGGGTGGATTTCTCCTTTTTCCTTTTATCCGACTTTGTCGTCTTGACCTCGTCTTAGTTGCTCACGCTTGACATAATAAATAAACTTATTCTGTTCTCGCTTACTCGCAACTTTGAATCTGCTCTCACTCGGCATAATCAAAGTGAACTTTGCTTCTGCTCTCGCTTACTCGCAGATTTCTCCTTTCTGATTTCTCCTTTCAGTGGAAACTTGGTATCTTTTTTTGGTGGTGTGTGGGATTTTTACTAAATTTGTCAACAGAAACGGGGCAGCGGCTCTGTTCTATCTTATCGAAAAATAGCGTTTTGCTATTGTTACTTGCTCTAAGAAACTGCCAATTTCAAACACAACAAGAACAATAGGCACACAGAACGCCTGCGCTATAGCGTGGGTTGTGCTTATATGTTGTGTGGGTATGGCAGTACCTTTAGAGCGTATAGAGTCCTACCCACGCTTTTCTTTTATTATGGTTAAACGTGAGGTTTATGATAGCTTTATAAGAGAACCTGCAATGATTTATTAACTTTATGTTTAACTTATAAATATTATTAGTATGAAAAAGTTATTAGTAATTTTGTTAGTCTTAATCCCTATTGCTGCTTTCTCACAAGACAACTCAGCACAGAAACACAAAACCAAGTTTGAAGCATTTAGCTCTAAAACTGGTAGTATAGTTAAGTTTTATGATATAAAACTGCCAAAAATTACTTCTGCATCACACAATATAGAAACAAGAATTAGAATCGTCAAAAGTGAATCTGATGTCTCAAAGTCATTATAAAATCTACTGGATATAGAATAAATTAATTTATAGAACCTCCTTATAGTCAAAAGAAATGATAGATATGAATAAATATATGAAAATTGCGTATATTACGCTAATTTGTTTATTTACTACATTAAATTCTTTTTCGCAAATAAAAAATAATAGGATGGAAAATTACAAAAGTAATTTTTATTCTTATTATGAAGATAGATGTAAAGCAAATGCTTCTATCAATTGCTTGAATAAAGTACATTGTGGTTATAACGGAAAATTAGTACCAGGTGTTTACGACAATAGCTTGTCGTACGTCACCTTATTGCCTAGTCTAAATTCTATTGGAAATATTTCATTAACAGCATCTACATTTGTTAGTATGTCCGATAATATTAATGACAAAGAGTATACAACTTTGTATTTGCTCATTGACTCAACCAATATTTATGCTTTAGAAGAGCTTAAAAATAAATATGGACATCGCTTGTTGGGCAGAGACTCGGTTCTTATTCCAGCAAAATGGTTTAGTGGTGAAATTATACATATGTTCTATCCTTTTATATATGGCGATTCCATTGTTGCTCCTAAAATAAAAAGAGTCGTATATGATCAGGGTGTAGAAGTAAACACTAAGAATGTTGGTTCTCAAATATATAGAACCAATAGTGAACTTTGCAAAACCATAGCTCTAATGCAAAGAAACAAAGGTGAAATTACGATAAATGAATTAACACCAGATTATCGCGTCCAATCAGAAAAAGAGATGTTGTTGCTCGGACGTGAAATTAATCGGCTAATTGACAAACAATTTATATCTCTTGATGATGAAGCAGAATACAGCATCATGTTATATTTTGATGAAAGAACAAAGGTGCATCTTGGTGTTTTGTTACCAAAAGAGTTAGGTCCTACGGACCGTTTATGGATGACAATACTTAGTAATGCTTTCGAACAGCTGCCTAGCAATACCCTTGCTCCGTATTGGTCAGCCAACGGAACTCCTTTCCCATGTTTATACCTTAAAGCAAAATTCTACAAGAGCAAATGGCATTTCAGTGATTATAGATTTGAAAACTAAAAGCTTGATTAAGTAAGGATTTTTCCAGTACTACTACTGTTCTTTTTGCTTATTTTTTTAAATTTTGTATAGATATGGATACAATGTATCTCAAGATTAAATAACGAAAATTGATCAAACTCACGTTAGGTATAAATAAGTAACACAAAATCATTTTAATATTTTCAATTATGGTTTATTCAAGGTTAAAAAAAATATTATTTGTCTTCATGTTCATTTTTAGTACATGTATTCCTGTTAACGGATTGATAAATACTGAAATGGATAGTTCCAGTATTAAGCACCACAGTTCTGTTATTAAAGACAGTGTAGTTTGTGAAACATTTGGTCACACAGATATTGTATATTTACACAAAGAGCAACATGACACAACAGGATACAAGCAATTGACTGAAAGTGAACAAGCAGAACAGCAGAAATACTATTCTACTGAATATGGTTTAAAAAGAAACGCACAAATACAACAAGCCATTGTAGAATCTCTTCAGAAACTCTCTCCAGAACAAATGGAAATGCTTCTTGCCAAACCATCCAATTATGGAATTGTAGCAAGTGTGCGAGTAAATCATGGAGTTGTCAAAGATGTCAAATTTCATATTTCCACCATATTTAGAGATGTCAATATACCCAATTCTGTAATTGTTGATGCAGACAGAAGAATAAGAGACATTAAATTCCCGGAATTAGAAGAACTTGGTATTGAATGGATAAATATAATGACAAAGGCAAGTGTGAAAATGATTAAGGATGGTTCTGAAGGCAAAGCATTTCCGTGACCTCCGCTTCGGGGCATAAGTATAATACCAGTTCTTTAACGCGTAAAGAACAGACAGCATATTCATATAAATCTCATGGGGCAGAATCAACACCAATGGTTCTGTCCCCTTTCTGTGTATATATAGCCAATACACCAAGTAATAGCCTTCTTAGTAAGAACTTTATTACTAAGAAGGCTATTAGGTATATACTACATTGATATTCAGTATTATATCTATGG
>JAFOCU010000027.1 GCA_017381055.1 Lachnospiraceae bacterium | reverse complement strand
TATTCAATATAAGCAGCTTCTTCAAGCCTGTAATACATATCGTAAGTATAAGTCAAATCGCTTGCTACTACTGTCTTCTCGTAGTGAGGAGCACTTCATCTTCTTTCACCAATCTTCTTTTTAATGTTTCATATTGCGCAACCATCTAAAAAGGTATTAATGTAAAAGACTCCAACTACATCATTACTTCCGATTAACCCGATAAGATGGTCATACTTGTTTCCATCTAACTGTCAATCTCTAAATCTGTTCTTGTTATATGTTCTGGCTTTGTGTTCTACAAGGATCTTCTTTCCATCCTTCTCCAATCAAAAGTCGTATCTATCTTTACTTGTTACATTGGTTTCTTTCAATTCCCAACCATCAAAATTAGGATGACTTGCACAAAGCTTCTTTAGTACCTTAACTGCTGCTGGTCTGTTCTTAATCTCAGCCTTATCAAAATTATCTGTATAGTTCATCATAATGCATCCTATCAAAATCCACAATAGCCATAGTGACTTCTCTAATCGCCTCAGCAGATGCACCTATATTTATAAGTCCAGCCTTCTCCAGTTCTAACTCTAATCTTCTATTCTCTAAAACTAACTTGTGTGCTGTGTTATATCATCGATTGCACACAACAGATAACGCTATAACAATAGCGCATAAAAAAATGCATAAAATGTTCATTCTCATAATTTTAAATTGTTAATAATTCGAGGGAGACTACCCTCATTAAGACAATACAAATATACAAATAATTTTTAATAATTCCAAATTATTTTATATGTTTTTTTTTTGCATTTTTTTAAAAATTTTTATGGAGCGAGACGCAAGTCGAGTTCCTAATAGTATATCTTTTCATTATAGTATATCTTTTTATTAATACGGTACTAAACTTTCACTCCGAGCAGGGCTAGATTTTCACTTGCATATTAAACCAAAATAACTATATTTGTACGTATTTGCGACCTGTGAAGGCCGGTCTGCTTTTTTGTGTCCAAGATGAACTCGAACCCATAAGTATAACTTATTGATTATCAACTACTTCATCGAATGTCTCTCAATAAAGGTCGCAAATAGGTCTCTCATTCTCCATTTCCATTATCAAGTCAACTAACTCATCTACAGTCAGTTGCATTAGTTCCATACGTCTATCTTTCATATTGTAACTTTTAAGTACTAAATACTAACAATTTGTAATCAAATTTTAAAAAATCCTCTCCAAAAACTCGTAACTGCCTAATAATCAACTACTTCATTTCCACTAATTTCCAACCTCTCCATAACTCACTAATTATCAACAACTTACCAAGCAAATCCTTCCCCGTAAAAAACAGGCTTTTTAGCCCTTTTAAGACCAACAATTCCTGCCTGAATACTTTCCATTACTTTGTTACAATCTCTTCTTAAATGGCACTTATTCTGCAAAAACCACATAACTTGCTTGTACATCTTGCTGTCCTTATCTGAACTCAATACATCCTTCACAAACTGAATATTCTTCTCGTCCAAGTAGCATCTCTCGCAAACAGGAAAATACTCACTGTTAACTGTCATAGTGTCATCTATCAATGCAGCTACCTTCTGTAACTTCTTTCTCAAAGTCGGAGCACTGATACCAAGTACACCAGCAAGATCCTTCTTATTATATCCAATCTTCAAAGTATCATCAAAAGCAAGAGCTCTCAACTTCAAAGCAAATCCCTTATCCTTAGATGCACCCTCTAAACCAATAATGCCAAGGTTAACTGGAAACCAATTCACATCGCAATCCTCGCAAACATCGTAAATCAACTTCACTCTCAACTCTTTGCTTATATGGCCATTCATATATTCGTTTCCATAAACAAATGATCTCTTAATCAAGCCAGCTTCTTCAATCTCTCTCAACAACTCAGTAACATAATCAAGGTCATTAACTCCAAGAGCCTTTGCAAGATATGCTCTACTGTAAGTCTTCTTCTTAAAATCTGCATAAACCAGAACAGCATACAATCAAGCTGCTGTATCTGAAATCTCTACTACTTTCTTGTCAATTTTCAAAAACGGTTTCATAATTTTTCTCTTTAAATGTTATGGAGTGAAGACCCGTTAGGGTCAAACTCCTATTAGTATATCTTTTTATTAATAGTATATCTTTTCATTAATCAGGGTCAGATTTTCTCTCCGTACCGGGTTAAATTTTCATCGATGTTTTTAAAACCTGTAACTCATTGAGAATTACAGGTTTAATCCATTTTTGAAAATTTAAATTATGAGAATATCAGGGTTAGCAGAACTGCTAATTCGATATACAAATATACAACTTATTTTGAATATATCAAAATTATTTTGAATATTTTTTAACAAAATTTCGTTGAGAAATCCTGGGGCTTATTTCATTATATTTTCTTGATTAATACCCTTGCATATGGGGCAAAAAGAATTGGTTCATTATCCGAACTATATCAAATTCCAGTAGGAATTGAATTCATTTTAATTGCAAGGACACAATTGATTGCGTTACCATTAATTACTCCGGAAGAAGTATGCTTTTTAGGATTAACGTAATCCTTAGTAGGAGTAAAATTATCTCTTGAATTACCAAGAGCTACAATCTCATACCTCATCTCATTACTAAACTCATCTAACAAATGAATATATCCATCTGAATATTGTAAACCAAGTATAGTAATGGGAACACCCATAACTCCTTTTTGTAACTCATTACACTTCTTCTCCATTTAACCAAGCTATAAATAAACGAAACTTCGAGAATGGCGGATTGGTGATTACAATATCTGCTTCGTCTTTAATGGCCGTACATTCTTCACTGGCAAAATCACCATCTCCCTGTAGTGGGGTTTTTGTAATCTCAACTCCGTCGTAATCTAATCTATATGAAGTACTACCTTCTTCGTAATGGGTAGCAGTAACTCTTTTCAAACCGTACTCTTGGAAGTTATCTACAAAAAACTTTCAAAAATTACTCTTCTCTGAATCACAAGGACAGTAAACTCACAGTCCCTTCAATTGATCTTTATAATGTTCTACCTCTGTTTTAATGTCGTCATATAGAGTATAAAACTCATCATTCTTGGCTTTCTTGGCCTGATGCATATTTCCGTTTCCTGAACCTACTTTTGGCATATTACTATTCTTTTATATTGTTCAACTCCTTTGATGAAGGGGTTATTGAGTCTCGCCTTCAAGACATAACAACTCTTCTGTAGAGATTCCCCCCCCTATTTTTTGACCTTGAGTCAAATAGTCTATTTTATATTTTTGCATATAATCCTAAAATATATATTCTTTCCTTTTACAGAGAGATCTTTATCATCATCTCCTTTTCTAAATCTCTCCAGCTTATAATAACTCTTGCGTACTTCTTGCCCCCCCCTAAAGTTGGATATCCGAGATTAACGGAATCCTTTTCGGTTGAAGCCATTACTCCTTTTAATTGGTATTTCATTTTAGTAGTATTCTTGCGTAAACATCTTTTCCATTGATACTCAATTGTTTAATACCCCCCTTACTCTTCTTCAACTTTAATGTATCCATCGCTATCTAAATATCAAACAATTGTTACTGGAACACCAATACAGGTATTCTCTGGTACATCTTTAGGAATATCTTTTAGTTTATCAAAATTATACGCGTCATAATTATCATATTTATCTGTATTCGGGTCTCAGCTCTTTGAGACCTTCAACGCTGGTTTTGTTGTTTTTAGGGATGTGAATCAACAAATGTTTGAAAGTGTACCGTATTTAACTCCGTCTTTAACATACGTTTCTCTATAGTGGTTTGGTACAATAAAATCCATAGATCCCTTATGATACCCTAAAACGGTATCTCCAGCCATTATTCGCTTGAACGTTTCTTTGTACGTTATTGCGTTAATTGTTCCTATTATTAAATGGTCTTTCATTGTATTATTATCCTTTTATATTTTCCTTCACCTTTAATCACAGGTGCATCATATCTACTATGGGGAAGTTTCAAACTATCTAATAGTTGATCCCCCCCTATCCGTAGTTCCTACTATCTTGTAAAACCTCATTCTGCTAACTTTTCAAATCCACCAATACATTTAACGTAAGACTTGGCAATCTCTACTATCTCCGAGTAAGGCTTTCCATCAACAAACTCATCACCAATAGCGCAACATAGCTGTACTGGCTCTCCAAGTTCCTGTGCTTTTAGGAAAGCGTAGATATTTACCGAAACATCTGCTTTACTCAAATCTTTACCGTTAATACCGCCACCTGTAACAGACTGGTACATATCCGAGCCAAGTTTTCTATTAGTAGCTCCAGTGTCAACATCTAAACCACCAGTCCATTCACCAAGCGGATTAATCTCGGCGGTAGGATATTTCTTCTTTAAATGGTCGGTAGGCGCGTTACTTTGGCAGATAATTAATCTTTCGCCATCTAAAATGTATTTACCATCATACGGGTAACTCTCGTAAATCTCTTTTGCAATCTCTGTCATTCGATTTTCTTCATCTGTTAGCGGTACTCCTTTGAAGATTCCATTATCTCCACAACGTACCGTATTTGCCTGGTTTTCTGCCAAATGCGGGTCTTGTTGTACCGAAATGAGTCGTAGGTCCACTTCGCCTACAATACGCTCTAAAATTGGTTTTATATGCCTTTTTGTAAATTTCAAATTACTCTCTATAATTACAGTTGCTTTTGAATGTCCAATCAATACTTCAACTGCGATCTTTGGGTTTTCATCTCTCTCATACGCAAGGTCTACAATAGCACCTGCGATTCTATCTGCAACCTTATCTGGATGCTGCGGGTTTACTTTTTCAATCATATAAACAAAAAATTCCCCGAAACGTAAATAGGAGCTCCTACCCTCCTATAGACATTCCGGGGAAATAAATTTCACATAGCAGTAGGAGTTGCTTTTTGGTTAAATATAATTCTCACTGCCTATGTAAAATTTAACATATCTCTATCTCAATTTCATCAGCTTTTTTCATCATCGCATACAACTCTTCAAAAGCTTTCTGACTGTCTACCAATTGACCTTTGACTCGATTTCATCCAACAAGGATACAACCTTCTGTGTGATCCTGGTGTACTCCTCGATGAATCAAGATTCCGTTGAATCCCTTGACATTTAACAAGCGAGGAAGATATCCTCCGCAGAAGTGTTTGTAGTAATCTCTCTTACCATACTTCGGAGAATATATATCCAATACTACCTTATAGGTTCCTGTAGGGATAGCTGTCTGTCCAGCAATCTTTTTATCTGCAATCTCTAACGCTGTAGTGGATTCATCCAATCCTCTATCCGTATCTTCCAACGTATTACAGAAAAATACACCATCAACATATAAACTGCCAATGGTGTATTTCTCCTTTTTATATGTTCTATCGATTTTTAGCTTCATTCGACATTTCAATTAACAATGCAAGTTCTAAGGCTGTCTTGTTTATATGGTTTCTCACTTCGTCACAGTTGTGATCTGGGTTAGATACCGGGAACGATACAAACATAATTGCCAGTGGTTTATTCACACCCTCGATTACACAAGCAGCAAAATGTTCTGTACTATTGGACATTAGCCTATAATACAAGGACTTATCTATCTTCTTCAATTCTTCTGCATCTCCGCACCAATAACCATCTTCAAATAGCTTACTGGCAAACGGTATCAAGCTCAAATTAACTCCTTCATACTGGTTAGCTACTGGTACTACATCAAAGTTCAATGCTTCGTAAGTACAAGTTGCTTTAGCAAATGGAAGTCCACCATCACCCATCTGACCATTATGCAACTCAAGTATCAACACTCTACTCGCATCAACCTTGAATAGTAATCTATCGCAAATCGTATGTATCTTGGAGTTATTTGCTAATCTCTGTTCTATAAGCTCTGTATGTCGAGCATCATCCCACTCTTTGTATTTGTCAAATATGTATGTGGGATTCTTCAGGAAGCCTACAAATACTGCAAGTAAAATCAAGATAATGAAACTCTTAAGAATAGTTCCAACCTTGTACTTCTCAATGATTTGTAGTGCTCTCTCCAACCATCCAATTGAGTCTCCTATGTTATTCATCTCCGCAAAGTCCTAATACTGAATCAATTTCAAATGTTACAGTGAAATAGACTCCACAGCACATATCTTTAAACTTCTGATAAAATGGCTGACAATTAAATGGATACACTATTTGCACATCTTCAAATCTATTGGAGAACCTGTTTAGAATGTTTCTCAAAGCAATCATACCTTCCGAATGAATCAGAAGTTGGTTGTTATCGGTTTCATCCCACCTTGAAACATAATACAGGTTCAGACTCACCCTATCTAAGTCTTCACTCATATTAAATGGGTTCGGAGTTATATAGAATACTG
Organism: Lachnospiraceae bacterium; assembly: GCA_017381055.1. Lineage (GTDB taxonomy): Bacteria > Bacillota > Clostridia > Lachnospirales > Lachnospiraceae > SVEL01. The sequence continues at coordinate 26,976 of JAFOCU010000027.1, read as the reverse complement.
AGTACTCTATATCTGGTAGACTGTTAAGTTCAAAGATATCCTTACTACCAGCGAATCGGATGTTAGGCTCTTCTAAAGCACAGTTCTTAAGTTCGGTAATTAGTTGATAATAAGTCATATCTACTTCTTTTTAGATGGTAAGTTTTTATAATCTATTCCTCCGAAAGCTTCCTTACCTCTTGCGCCTCCTAACCAAATTCCGCATCCAGAAGAACTGTACAAGTTTGGATAAACATCTTTCGGGAAATCAAATGTCAATAGTTCAGGGAACTCTGTTCTATTATAGATCAATCAGTTCTGTAATCTCTCTTTGTAGACATTTGCCTTGTCAAAGTAGAACTTCTTTACAAGGTTTATTTGTTTGTTGTCTACAGCGTAATCCTTCTCATCAGATGATTGCATAACTCCGAAGTTGCTCATCTTATATGAAATCGGAATAACAATCTCACTCAGAACCTGATACAACAGGAATGGCTGTATGTAGTTGTCTAACAGATCTTTATATCTCCAATTATCTTCCAACTCAATTACATTGTCAAATACTTTCTTCTGGATTGAATGTAAAAGTTTGGTTCCTATAATGCTTTGAAGTTCAATATCTTGTGCCATTTTAATGGCTGTCAACAGATACTTTCCAGATACATTATCATCTAAAAAGGATTCTGTTTTCAAGTAATCTTCACTTATTAATAGTACATTTCTATGGCTCATATTATAATAACGCTATTAAAATTATTCCTATAACTGCAAGAGTGGTAGTAGTTCCCAATGCAGCGTTTTGATTCTTTGCTTTCTTTAATTGCTTGTTATATGCTTCTATCTGTTCATCCTTTCGTTTGATAGCCAATGACATTTGTTGCTTTATAAGTTCATCATTCTCAATGACTACTTTGTAGTTATCAATCTGAATTGACTGTACCGCAACAAGTTTTTCAAGATCCCTTATAATGCCATTATTTAGGCTGTCTATTTGAATGAAAGTTTTGATAGTATCGTTGACTGGTTCAACATATTTGACCTTCTCTACGAGCTTAATTTTCTGCTTTTTGGCCACTTCAATATCAATCTTCAAAGTGGTTATCGAGTCCTCAAGAACTGCAACTTCAGATAACAAAACTTCATTATCCTGTTGCAGTTCATCAACTCTTTTTAGAAGCTCAACTGTCTCAGCTTTAGATGCTTCAAGTTCTTTGTTTAATTTAACTGTATTGACTATTAAGCAAGTACAACATATAACAAGAATAACTCCAACAAGGATTAGTAGTTTATGCCACAACTTCATTTGAATCAGCCTCCCCATTAGCAGTTAAACGGAATGGAGTGATTACAATAGAACCCTCAACTCCGAAAATTCTATCAAATACATCTACGATGTCATCCTGGATAGGTCGTACTACTGTTCTGTTATAGAGTTTAAATGATTCATTAAACTCATTCTCCGAGAATCCGGTAGAATGGTTAATACCGAAAAGAGCAGAGTTTGCTCTAAAAGAAGTGAAGATTTGCTCTCTACTACGTTCTGCAAGTGCTTGATACTTCTGATCAAAATCATCACCGCTCAAGCGTTCTACAGTAGTCTTGTTCTCATCCGAATCATTATAGGAAATCAAGATGCGACCTGCATTCTGATATCCGCTAAACTTCTCATTGATGTTTCTTTCAATCTCTTCCTTCTGATCATCAGCAGGCTGTCCATTGTTGAAGTTGATGATCAAGTTGGACATAAAGCCGTTGTTGATGTTGTTTAAATGGAATTGGTTGATTGACTTCTCAAGCTCACAAGGGATAATAGCAGCCGCGTACATTGGAATCGGATATGTACTTCTTGTTATATGACCTTTATGATAATAGACACTGGTAGGATTCTCATCACCTGCTTTATACTTTGGATAAACAAGATACTTAGCTCCCCACTTAGACCAATCGTCAGAGTAATATATAATTTCATTCTTCTCGTTGGTACGAACCTTCATAAAGTCAAGGGCGTATATTTCTGCATTACCTCCTGCAAAGTTCTTGATTATCTGCAATGCAAATCCTCCGAAGATCATTTCGTCTAATGAGATCTTCTTTACGATATCTCTAATTGTCTCACCGTCTCTGTTTACAACCTTATCAAATCCGGGAACTGTACACTGTACATCATCTCCGCAAATGAAATCTACTGTACCATTAATAATTGTCTGTAATGTTGCCACATCTTGATACAGGCCCCACAAATAGTTAGGATACCTGTTATCTGGACCTCATAGTATAAAATCTTTTCCTCTTGCCTTAGTTTCTGTGCTCTCTGGAATATTATCAACTACAAATGGGTCTATGGCACTCAACTGAATATTCACTTTATTTTCGCTCATAAGTTACGTATTTATTTTGCTTGTTATATGTCACTTTAGATGATTTGTAGTCTCCAATTCTCATCAATCCAAAAGTTAAGACATCTATTAGGCGAACCTCGCCTCTATCTGATATCAATATCTCCGCACCAGCAGTCAATGGTTTGCCATCTAAATTGACAATGATCACTGGATCTTCCATCTCTGTACCGAATACATTATTATAATTAGATGAGATTGGAAGTCTTGCTGGATTCTCTATTAAGAGATATTCGTACTCGCCATCAATCATATCTTGCAGTTCTATGTTGAACTCGTAATATATGCTGTCAGGAGTATTATCCACCAAATTGTAGGAGAATATCTCTTTAGTTACACTGTTTTGCAATATTAAAGTATACATTTTCAAAAACTTTTACATAAAATATAAAACAAACGGACAAAGTAAAAGGTGGCCTTTCGACCACCTTAAACTACAATTCGTCAGGATCAACATTCTCGTAAGCATTAATTACTGTTTCCTGTCCGTAGACTCTTGATATGACATCTAATGCAGCTCTTATAACTTCCTCACAAGTTGCATTCTCTCTTACCTTCGCTGTGATAGTGAGGTTATCACATTCTTCTATTGATATTTTCATATCGCAAAGGTAGATATGATTACAATGCCATATAAACAAGAAAATCCGACGATTTAGCAAGAAATTACGCAAATGTAATTGTTCATCCTTTATTTGTTGCAATTTCGATATCCGCGTCTGACAATTTGGACTGAGATGCAGTTGATAATAGAAGAGTCTTTCCTCCAACTTCTCCGTTACCTACAAAGTCATAAAGACCGTTTATAACGTTCATCAATGATTCATAAGTAAGGTTTGGGCATCTGTTTAGTCCTCTATTATCATTTCAGTCAACTTTCAAATTAGTGAATCCACCAAGATTTGTTAAATGCTGATAATTCATAGGTGAGAATACACTCTGTATATAAGTAAAATTGGTAGCGTCAATAACTCCTATCGATTCCAGACTAGATGCAGCGTTAAAAGTAAACTGTAAACCCTGTAATTTAGGAGCGTTTAGATTAACCGACTTTAACTTCGAGCAAGCATTAAAAGTAGACGTAAGATCAATAACTTCTGGAAGATCCAAATTAACCTCAGTAATTCCTGTATTATAGAATGCGTACGTTAATCTTACAACCTTACTAAAATCTCAATTCGGAATCTTTGTTACATTGGGACAGTTTCCAATAACATAACTCATATCTGTGATCTTAGATGTGTCAAAAACAGGGATTTCAGTTAAAGAAGTACAACTTTTAAACATTGAGTGTATGTTTGTTGCTGAATTGAAATCTCAATCCGGAACCTCTTTTAATGAATTACATTCTGAAAATATAGATTTAAAATCTGTTTTTCCAGAGGTATCTATTCAAGGAATATACTCTATCTTTGAACATCCATTAAATATTGGAGTTCTGCCGTTGGCTGTAATTTTACCAATATATTTGATTCCTGATGGAAAATTGAAATCAGAGTGCAATACAACTTCATCAACGTTCTCAAGATTTTCTAAATTGAATCCGTATACATTATCATTTCACAGTATTAGCTTATGTACATATCTCAGGTTTGTTAAAGGCTGAGGACGTTGTACAAGTTCTAATGTCAATGTTGCCAAGTCATAATAATTATCATTATCATCTTGAACAATAATGAAATCGGAAACATTGTTGTATCTTATATTGTTATTAAAAGTGATAATGTTTTCATCACCAACTTTTCTGATTTCGTAATCGTTGTCTCCATTTGTATTCTTGTACATAATGATACCATAGTATTTGTCTTCATCGTATCAATATGAACCTTCTGCATATCCTCCTTTTTTGATTGGGATTAAAGGTAACGAATATTGATTTCCAGTTAGAGGGTTCTCTAATGTTACAGTTTCATCGTTTTCGTTTTGAAATTCGTTTGAAACCCAATCATAATTTGTTGATATAAAACTTGCATTATTCCAATCGGAGAAGAAATCAAGATACTGATAATTTTTCACATACTCACCACCTTGTATAGGTTTATCTTGTACATATGAAAAAGGATACCAACCTCCATTATAAAATATTTTTGGAGTTATATTGTTCTTTTTCATATACTCAATAGTATATTGATCAAGATATGGTTCTTTCCATTCGTTTCCCTCTTTATTAAGTTGCGAGTCACAGGTATCATAGATTCAATGAAATCTTGGCCATTGATCCATACCATTTATAGAAGACGTTCCTGTAACACCAACACCGATACTAGGGTTATAAATATAACCCCATTTGGTTTTTGATCCAGACCAATCGTAGAGCCACTCATTATTATTGAATTTCTCTAAAAACTCTTCTGGATCCCAAGGACAATTATATGTTGGTGCAGAATTTATTTTTATGTCGGGCTTTATACTAACGGAGCCAAGTCCAGTATATCCTTCATCAAAAGTAATTGTTTCTGGTTTACCGTTTGTAGTTATAATAACATTCCTATCTTGATTGTTTATCTCATCACCAACCTTAATATCCTCTATTTTAGATGCATACGTATCTATTCTATCTGTATCTAGCACAGCAACACCCTTATCAACAATCGCCTGTTTGATATCGAGCTTTGCTTGCTCAATTCTCTCAATGTTTTGTTGTATTGTTGCCATTATATTAATTCTAATTGATTGTTAATTATACCAATAGCTTCATCGACATATGTTTTAGTGGCGTAGTTATCTGGAACAGAAGTCAAATATCCTTTATTAGAAAGTTCGGATTCGGTAACATAATCATCTGGTATTGATGTTAAATATCCTTTACCATTTAACTCAGATTCAGTAACATAATCCGAAGGTACTTCCTTCAAGAAACCTTGTTCGTTAACCCAACCCTCTGTAGCATAACCAGTTAAGTCAACATCTATGTTTTCTAATTTTTCATCGATCTCTTCTTTGGTATATGTATCTACGATAATCTCTATATTACCAGTTCCTATAAGAGACTCACCATTGATAGTTTTAAGGTCTCCTTCGGTAATATAGTCACCAATAGGCTGAAACCTTTGGTCAGCTTCAGCCTTGGTGTAATATTTTGATATATTCCCTTCTACAGACTTTGTATTAGTTTTCATAATCTTAAATGTCTGTGTATCAGGAGTGTTTTCAAGAACTATCATTACAGTTTGTATTTTTCTTCTTCTAACTTAAGTAACTCTTCTAACTTTTCCATTAAAATGGCATCTTCTTCTATACTGATTTCTGATATATGTTTCAGATCGCAATCCAAAGGGCAGTAACAACTCTTAAATGAGCTGTATGTGAGAATGTCATCTCCTTCTTTGTAGTTAGTCAATACAAATCCTTCCTCTGGAGTTACTATTTGGAATTTTGGTTTAATTTCTACTTTCATAATTTATTCTGTTATAGGGACTGCTGTTCAAGTTGCTGGGAGTTTTGCTATGATTGCTGAGTAATCGTATGCTGGATTGTAATAGAATGTTCCTGTGGTATTAACTCCTGCAAAAGGATACGACCCAAAATTAGCATTCTCTGATACAGGACCTTTCATTGTTACTGATTCTAATGACGTACAATTCGCAAATATACTTGTTATGTACTCAACACTTGATAAATCTCCTAGAACCACACTTTTTAAATTTTTACATTGCGAGAACAGATCACCCATATGTATCACCTTACTTGTGTCTACAACAGATAGATCTACAGATGTGATGGGTGTCTGCGAAAATGCACTATGTAAGTTAGTGACATTTGAAAAATCCAAACCAGAAAAGTCAACACTAGAAATATTTGACGCATAGAATAGTTCTGACATATCTGCAACGGCAGATGTATCAAATCCTGATAAGTCTACTTCCGACAAATCTGCACTAAAAAACATACCCCTCATCTTAGTTGGCCTTACGTTTGTTAGCTTAACGTAAATTACACTAGTATTACCAAACATATATGAAAGATCTGTAGAACTTGACAAATCTGCTTCAAATACGTTTATTGAATAACCACAAGGCAATAATGATGTTTTAGAAGAACCATTTTCTACCCAACTTCCACTATACTGACTGAAGTCATAGGTTTTTGGTGTTATTTGATATATTACGCTTGGAATTTGGTTCAAATTAGTCACAACAATCGGCTCAGTTATTGTTCTAGCAGGACTAATACTCCAACCTTTATTGGTGGCGATAGCAATATCATCATCAGATAGTTGATTAACACAATCTTGTGACAAATACAATGTTTTACCACTAACCCCATCTGCTAATTTGTTTATTACATTCATCAATGATTCATACGATAAAATACGACAATCGCTTATATACATATTTACTTTTAGCCCTTCAAATCCCTCAAAGTTTCTTAATGCGTAACAGGTATAGAAGGGAGAAGAGTATTGAGAAATATTACTTGTCACATTCGATACATTTATTTCAGATACAGTATGTAAATTCTTACAACTACCAAATAAGTAGTTAATGTTTGTAGCACTCTTTGTGTTAATGTTTGCTTTATAAATGTTTTGACAATTATGAAAAGTATTAGATAAACCTGTTGCGTTTGAAAAATCTATTTGTGGTACTTCTTCAATACCAGAGTAGGCAAACATACTGTCAGCTATTTTCAAACCAGATGTATTTCATTCAGACGTATCAATGCTTTTTAATGCTTTACATTCATCAAACATATTTTTAGCAGACTGCAAATTATTAAGTTTTAGTTTTGGTACAGTTTTCAAAGAACTACAATTTTCAAATAAATTATCAGCGTTTGTAGCCCCCTCAAACTCACTCCAATCCCAATCTTCAGGGAACTCTTCAACAGTCGAATAAGCAAATCTCATCCCAGCAGGAACCACAAACGTACCCGAACCACCTCCACCTTGAATATTCTGAATGGCTGTAGGATATTCTGCAAAAACATCTCCTACAGTACCACCTTTATCTATAATTGCTTGCTTAATGGCTTCTTTAGTCTCAAGGACTTTATTTAATTTATCTGCTGTACTCATTATACTTCCTCCCCATTAATCTGATCCAACACTGCATTAATATCACCGACCAAACTCTCTACATAATTAGATGTAGCGTAGCTTAATAGCTTATCATCAACTTCAGCTTTGGTGTACACTAAATTAGAAGTATAGTAATCACCAAACTTTTGGTCTACATCGTCAAGTTTTACGTCTATTTCGGTCTTGTTATATACTTGATCTCGAGTATAATAATCCGCAAATTTTGTATCAACATTTTCAAGCTTTACATCAATCTGAGTTTTATTATACACTTGATCATCAGTGTAATAACCATTAAACTTGTCATCAACCTCTGTCTTGTTATATGTATTCTCTTTCCTGTAATAATCATCGAATTTTTGGTCTACATCTGCGAGTTTCACATCGATTTGAGTCTTGTTGTACACTTGGTCTTGTACATAATAATCATCAAGTTTTGTATCAACTTCTGTTTTAGTGTAGTAATCATCAAACTGATCATTTACAACAATAAGTTCATCCCTCAAATCGGTAATATCATCATCGAGATCTTGAATCTCTGTTTCTACATCTTCAATAGTAACACCAACATCACCGCGCAACTCTTCTAAAGCATCAAACACTCCTTTAGATGAAATCGGATTGGTAGAATCTTCAACCAACTCCTGGTCTACAGTGATAGATGTTCTTTTAATGTTTTTGTTTGGATCGATAGCTACTAAACTCTCAATCCTATCTAATGGAAGCTTCTCGACTTCCGTTACGTTTACAAATTCACTCATAATCGAATATATATTAAAAAAGGTCTGAACTGAGCTTTGACACTCAACTCAGACCTTCTGAATTAACATTTAAGAAAAAACTTATGATAATGATTCGATAGCTGCTTCCGCAAGTTCATAAGGATATGACTCTGAATCTGTTGAAAGTGTGATAGTGTATGCATTCTGGTCACCTTTAGCAGTACCAGTAACACCAGTACCAGCAGATGCAGAAACATAGTCATCGTAACCCAAGAACCAATATTTTCCGTTTGAATCTTCAACTACTGCACAGAGATGGCCAACTGACATAGCTGCAATCTCCATTCTCTTTGCTGTCTCCATCTTAGTAAATATGAGAGCGAGTTCATTAGTAACGTAGTTAGTTCCGGCAGTCTCATCAACTGTAAGAGTAGAAGTAAGTGAACCTGTACCCTTACGGAACTGATACTCATACCAAGTTGCTTCACCGAATGAAGCAATCTTTCCGCCCTCAGCATCTAATGTAGCAAGACCTTCTTTATATTGTGTCAACCAAACTCTCTTAATACCACCGAGAGATGGAGCACAGTCCATTGTAATACCCGCTAGTGTTATGCTTGAGCAATCCATATTAATATCGTTTTAAATGGTTAATAATTAGGCAGTTGCGCCAAGAACAACCTCGTTAGGGAATGCTACCTGAACACCTGCATTAAACTCGATAGCAAGACGGAACTCTCTATTATCCTGTGAGTACCAGAACTCGAATTTCTCTTCGTCATTCATAAGGTCGCAACCATAGAAGAAGTTCTTATCGAGCTGACCTGCTACCATTTTACCTGTACCGTTAAGACCATTTACTGCAATAAGCTTAACATTAGTACCAGGAATCATAATCTCGTTGTCCATTGGCTTACCATCATAGTGATAGAAGTTCTTCTCTACCATAGCCTGAATGAACTCTCTGAACTTATCTGCACCACAAAGGATAGAAGCACCATCAAGTACCTTAACTGGAATAGCGTTATAAACTGCCATTACGTCTGCATATACGTCTGTACCAGCGATAGTAGCTTTTACTACACCCTCTGCTGCACCAAGGATCTTAATAAGGCCATCAAACTTGTTGAGGTTTACATCCTCTGAAGCCTTGTCACCCTGCCAAATTCCTTTCTCAATAGCTGCTTTTACGTTCTCGATTACTGCTGCTACGAAATCCTCCTCGAATGGAAGTGTCTTCTGACCTGCAGCAACCTTTACCTGATACTGAGTTCAATACTTGAGCATCTCTTTGTCACAATAAGGCATATTGATCTTAATTGCGCCAGTCTCAAGAATACGCTGTGAAAGTGTGTTAGTACCTGCTTCATCCCATCCGCAAGCAAGTCCGTCACCGAACTTAACATCTGTAGTAAGAAGATTAAGAGCTGCTGAAGTCTTAATATCTGTCTGTAAATTGAAAAGGCTAGCTGACTTAGCCTTAAGAACCGCTTCTTTAATCAATGGGAGTCTCTGCTCCTGAATGTATGCGGTTAAACCATTAAATACTGGATTTGTTGCCATTTTTGTAATAAATTAAAATTTAACCAATAAAATTCTTTAACTTTTTGTCTATTGCAGAGTCTCCGCTTTTAGCAATAGTTGTATTTGTTTCGATCTCTTCTTGAGCACTCATAGCAGCACTCATTTTACTCATCTTCATAACTGTTTCAGAAGCCTCAACGGTCTTTCCTTCAAGTTCTGCAACCTTCTTAACGAGCTTATCTACAATATCGTAGAGCTCATTGATTTCTCTGTGGATGCCATCAATAGCATCTGTCTCGGTTTCCTTAACACCATCAGTCTCTGTTTCTGGGTCTGCTACTGGCTCTTCAGCAGCTTCTACTGGAGTCTCAACAACTTCCTCAACAACCTCTGGAGCTTCTGGTTCCGGATCAACTTCTGTTTCAGGCTCGGTAATAGCTTCAACTTTACCGCCTGCAATTGTGATAACCTTACCATCCTCAGTGGTATAGGTTCCATCCTCTGGAGCGTTATATTCACCGTTCTCATCGAGCACATAAACTTCATAACCAATAACAAGCTCACCCTCTACAGGCCAGCTAAGAATACCTTTATCGGTTTTTAGTTCACTAAATGCTGCGAGAAGTTTAGCAAGCTCCAACTTTAACTTACCAAGTTTACTCATTAGCTTACTCTTTTGATTTTCTTAATTGATTTGATTAAATCTCTGTATATTTCTTCCTCTGAATCTTGTTTTATTGAGAAGACACCCTCTAAAGAGAAGCCTTTGAACTTGTTAGCTTTAATTGCATCTCAAACAACTTGATTCTCAACCTTGTAAGTCGCAAAGAGCGAACCTTCAGGTACATCTGCAAACTCAACTGGAGCTATACCTCTTGATGAATCTTTGATATATAATTCCTTCAAGATTACACCTTTAACCTCTGAGCCTTCTATATGTTCGATATTAACTGCTGTAGTACGTTTGTCAAACAGCATTTTAGTAGCCATTACTTCAATGGTTTCAGGTGTATACATTACGTAATATTCTCCGCGTTGAGAATCCCTTCTAAAGAGTGGAGTATTAGCCAACATAATTGGGCCTGTGATTACTCTCTTCTCTTCATCAGCAGAAAACTGTAGTGAATCATTGAACCTTAAAAAGTTAACATTGATAGCTGGTTTAGATGTCAATGCTACGAATTCAATTCCGTCACAACTCTCATTTATTTCTGCTTGATATAGTGGTAATTCATTAAAAAGTGATTCCATTTTTACCGTAAAATATATTGTGGACAAAATTTGTAAAGCGGTATATTTCAACCGCTCTACAAACTAGAATGAAGCATTATCTTCTGTTACTTTAACTCGATTTTGAGCATCTGTGATATCAGATTCAAGGACATAAACCTTAGTAGGCTTATTGAGTTCATCAGTCTCCTTATTACCAAGAAGATTTCGAGTATATTCGATAGGAGGCGTACTCAATGCTGGAGGAGTTACTGCCGAACCGCTTGGTAGACTAACACTTGTTTCAGTAGCGGATACTTTTGTACTCAAGATAGTCTTCACATTAGCGATACCAGAAGCAATAGCTGCTGCAGCTGCTGCGATACCTAATGCCGGACCAACGTAAGGAATACCTGCCATTGAAGCGTAAGCGGAGTTAGCTGCTGCATATGTATCAATAACAGCCTGTGTAACTGCAAATGCTTTTCCTGCTTTAGTTTCCTCTCCTGCTATCTCAGCCATTGAACCGAAGATGTCAGATGCTACAGATAAACTTGCCTGAAGAGCTTGATTCTTCTTTTCCTGTAAAGACCTATAAGCATTAATATTATCTGCTTCATTTTTAATGGCTGCATCACTCAATGCCATTTCGTTCTCTCGAAGAGTTCTTTCGATCTCAAGTCTTCTATCTGCTGTAATACCCTCAATCTCAAGCTGTTGATTCAACAGAGCATTTTCTTGTTCAATCCTTGACTTAGTAAGTTCAAGAATCTTATTATTATATGTTATTTGTGCAAGTACCTGATTCTCAACATCTTCAGCTGACTGATAAGAGAATGAACTACCGGCCATAAAAAGCTTACCAAATCCCTGATGGTAATTGGTCATAAAGCTCTGTTCCTGTGGCTCTTGTAGATTGGATGTGTCATTCATCTGTCTGATACGCTCAATCTGCTGTTGGAGAACTTGGAGTTGCTCTTCTACTTGTTCTTTCTGCCTTTGGAGTCTTTCGTCCTCGTACTTTTTAATAATGGTGTCAATCTCTCGCTGTTTAGCCTGTTCAAGTAAAGTAGTGTCCTGATTATGCTTTTTAGCAAGTGCTATTTGTTCATCATATTTATCATTGACTTCCTGAAGTTCCCTTGTACGAGCATCCATAAAGAGTTTAAGAGCTTCATCGTAGTACTGCTTCAACTGCTTCAACTCTTCTGCTTTTGCATCAGCAGCTGCTTTAGCTGCATCAGCAGCACCATCCTCTATTTCAGTAAAGTATGGATCAGATTTCTCTTCAAGATCGAAGACCTCATCAAACAATTTATCAAGAGTGGCTTCAAGTTCAGCGGTTTTCTCTGCAATTTTCTTTTGGGCTTTCTTGGCATTTTCATCAATCAGTTCATTGTCCCAATTTTCAATACCTTTAGCACCTTCAGCCCTCATCATACCGAGAGACATCTGCTGCCAGAAAGTAAGTCCTTCAGCATCCTGTTCTATCTCAAATATCTCGTCAAGATACTCTTGATACAACTCTACAGCTTTACTTTGGATTGCTTGTGCTTTAGCTCTTTGTTTAAGGGCGTTTACATATGCAGGAGTGTTATTAACGAACGCGTCATCAGCCTCACTGACATTTCTAATAGCAAGTCCAGTTTCCTCAATTTCCTTTTTGAAGTCAACCAAGAACTGTTTCTTAGCATCTGCTGTATCACCAACTTCCTTATAGCGTTTAGACAGTTCCTTTAAAGCAACAATTCCTTTAGCTGATATAGCATTGGCTCCTTCGTTGATAGCCTTGTTGAGTTCTCGTTGCTTTTTAGCAGCAGTTTGAAGGTTAGAAACCCATTTAATAAGAGCGGTAATCGCAGTAAGGATTGCTGTAATGAGCAATGTCCATCCAACAGTAGAACCAACTGATTTGAACCAACCTTTAACTTTAGAAGATGTTTTTGTAACAGTAGTTCCTACCTTATCCATTGCCGAGTGCAATTCTGCCATTGCGTCAGCATCCATTAACAAACCTTCCTCTAAGTTCTGTAATCCTTGCCTAAGATTTTCAGTAGTTCATCCAAATTTCTTAGCAGTAGCGTCTAGTGCATCTATATCTAATGTTGTGTTCTTTAGGAACATACCTAATTTAGAGGTATCACCTTCCGCCACATCCTTGATGGCCTCGTTAAGATCAAACATATTAACTTTCGCAATATCTGTATGTTTATTGTATTCGTCAAATATGCTGATTAATTTATCCATATCGGCTTTATAGCCACCAGAGATGATCTTCTTGTTTTCTGCTATCTCTTCGTTATATTTTTCCCACTCTTCATTTAATGGAATTATGGTTCTATTTTGATCTGCAAGAGCTTGATTTGTGGACTCTACATTAATTACAGTATTACCCGCTGTCGCTGAAACACTTTGACCTGCAGGAGCGTTTGCTGCTTCTAACTTCTTAACATCAATATCTGCAATATTAGAAGCAATATTATCTATTTTCTTTTCTACAGGGTCAAGCCATCTAAACCAACCCTTGAAATTATCTACCAACTTTGGTATATCTTGCAAAAGCCCTTTAAAACCAGATAAACCCTGAATCAGCTGAATTCATCGAGCTGTTTTGGCCAATGCAATCTGTACATCTTCGTTTCCATCGGATAACAGTCCCATAGCCGCATTGATAGCAGAGTAAGACTTAGCCAGGTTCTCACCGAACCTAGCTAACTCAAACATCTGTTTCTGTACTGGCTTAGAAGAAGCAACTATCTCTTCATTAATGGCCTTATATTCTTTCTGAAGTTTACCTAACTGAGTTAACTTCAAATCGAAATCTTTAGAACCAATAGTAGTATTCTCCAGTTCCTTCTTTAATGCTTTTATGTCATCCTTTAGATCTTTGATTGACCTTTCGCTTTTACGAGTATCAATCGTTATGACTTTTACGATTTCTTCTGCCATTGTTTATTAATTTTGTGGTAACTGTCTCCATCTAATAATAGTAATTACGCCAAGATCTCCTGTATCTTCAAGTTGAACATATCCTGTTATAGGAGTGTCATAGATGTTTTCCTCATAAGGCTGAATAGTAACCGCTGTAGTACCACTTGTACCACTACCAGGACTCATTGTTGAAGTAGATGAACCATCTGCATATAACCAATCTACATTTGAATTAATTGTAACTGGAATAGATAATGTATCCCAATCAACCTCTATGTAACCATCTACGATAGGAAGATTTGTACTCCAGTTAATGAAATACTCGTAGTTAACATCTATATTGTGTACGATATCAACATCGGAACCAGTAAACGACTGCTCGTAGTAAGTTACATCATCATATTGAACATATAACCTAAACGGAGAGTTCTTCGCAACATAAATTGAATAATCCTGAGTGTCACCACTGAGCATTATTGATGAAGTCTCTTCACCCTCTCTTTCAATGTATAATCTTGCTCCCGAAGGATAATTTGTAACTGTACCGCTCACATTTATATAGTTTGCTGGATTTGGCTTCAAGAAGAAAGTAAATATCTTATGAAGAGTAGTTCCAGAATGTGTAAAATTCAACTGATAATACTTCTCAGAATATGTATTGTTTATAGGGTATGTTACTACAATATCTGTTTCTCCAGCAGACCCAGATAAAGGACTTACGCTACTGAAGTTATGATCGTAAAGTTCCCAAGTATATGAAGATTCGAGTTTCAATGTACTTGTTGTGCTTGTAGGGTCAAGCGTACCAGTAACAGAAAATACATTAGAATAGTCTTTTACTCCATATATATAGTTTCTCATATCCTGAACCTTTATAAACTCGCATCTTGTTGTACCATAGGAAGTTACATCATAACTATCAATCTTGTTCAATAGCCAAATGGCATTATCAAAGAAATAGAACTTCCTCAACAAATCCTGTTTAGCTCTTTCCAGCTTTACATAGCAAGTAACTTTCTTGGTGTTCACATTAAATTGATCCCTATAAAACGAATCCCAAAAGTTAGCATAGATTGTAGTATCCTCTGAATAGTTTACTTTGTCAACATACATTTCCCTCGGTAATCCGAAATCAAGAGACTCAGTTACATTGTTATTTTTATCTATCCTATAAGATATATATTGAGGTAGTGTTGTCTTTTTAATGGCTATTTTCTTGTTATTATATGTTTCAGAATTCGTCCATAAAAAGCAAGCGGTCTTATCATTAAGTGCGGCCATTTCAGATAGGTCGTCTGTAATCCAAAATGGTACGGCGCTACCTCTGTAATCTACGAGATCTTTATGTCCATTGTAGAAAACTAAAGCGTTTGTAATCTCTTCCAAACTCTTTTCGTCGTTGTCTAAAGAGAAGAAACAAGGCTTTGCAAACAAGTCTGCACCTGGTGTAATGCTCCAATCTTGAGTTTTAGAAGTGCTAATTGTCTGATATCCATAGATATCTTTATCAAATGAATCATCACCATTGTATAATGTATATTTGATATTGTCATTTAAAAATGCCGGAACTAATGTACCTCTTGAGTTATAGAAGTTTCGGAAGTACTTATCCGAATCTGTAGCACTAACCACATTCTCAAAAATATTGTCAGAATACAACTCCGTAATCTCACTATTGAAACTGTATCCAGTATCCAGTCTCTGTTGTCCGTATGTCAAATCGTATTCGGTTTTATACTTTTTAGCGAAGTAGGTTTCTGGAGTCTCTAAGGACATCAAGTACCACTTCTTATCAAACAGAAGCGGAGTGATTGTCATATCTTTTGAATAATCTATCTTATCTGTCCAGTCTTCCACTTCATTTTTGAAGAAGGAGTTCCTATTATATATGGTAATTGTCTTGCTATCAAGATCTTTCACAAAGTACAAACCAAACATCTTTGCATAGCTCAACAGATAATCAGCTGGAGAAGCCTCTGTCTTTAAAAGCATTTCCTTTGTAATAGGAGCATCGGAGATAATACTATTATCCCATTTAACAGTAATCCTAGATGTCTCCGGATCGTAAAGAGGTTCATACCAAGCAAAACAGCTTTGTGGATTACCAGAGATTGTTCCTCCGTTATTTCTAACAGAAGATGTGTTATATAAAACTGATATTCTGCTATCAAGTGGATAAGTCTCTCCATCCTCACTTTTCATAGACTCACAACATACAACTAAACACACCTTAACTTTGTCTGCTTTCTTGAGCCAATTTCCAATAGACAATCTAATGGTGTTGCCTCCGTTGTTTGTATACCAATAATACTGGTCTCCAACTTTCTTATAGCTTCCATTAATGGTTGTTACGGATGAATCTGGTTCTATTGGAGCATAATCCTTCCAGTTATCCGGATTAGGAGTTACCATAACACTTCTTCCAGAAAGAGGACGTACTTGAACACTATTTGTAAAATTATAGAGATTTGAATAACCTACTGTGTTACTGTCTTCATCAAGTAAAATCAATTGAGCTGTAAAAGATCCTCCATAGGATTTTCCAGAAGTTGCTAATTCACCTCTCTTAGAATACAGATGGTATGCTTGAGTATTGAATCATTCATCAAAGTCTGTGTTTTCTGGATGTAGTCTGATTTGTAAATCAATGTCAATATCTAATTCAGCAAGTTCAGGAAGTCCAGATAAATCTATATAATCACCAGAAACATCAAAATATGTATCAGGGACATATCTTGCCCATTGTTCATTAGTACTGGAAGTTCCTTTAACACCAACCCAGTAACCAGTATCAGGGAAAGAAATCTTTTGAGTTACTGGAGAGTCATTACGAACAGTTCCTTCTTCGGCTTCAGAACCAAGTAAAGGAAGGGCTATGAAACTCTTACTCCAATAAGGGTTTGAGTTTGAAAAGAATGCTTTATCGAAGTTAACCTTGTAACCCGAATTAGCTTCCCTACAGATTGTCTCAATTAGTTTTGATACTTTAATTGCTGGTCTTTGTTTGTAACTGCGAAGATCTCGCATCTGCCATTCTGTATAGTCCTTTTCAAGAGATGCTAAAGCAAAACCGTCTTTAGGAGTGTATGTTACGTCACCATCTTTCACAGATGTTGGGAATGTAGTACCATCAGGAACTATTAAACAGTGACCATTATCAAAATCTTCATATAAACCGTTATTGGCTGGAATGAATGTGATAAAGTCAGTTATCTTATCTCCGTTAGCATCTCAGTCTTTATCGAAACATTTAGAAACGAATTCTTTGTTGATATTAAATGTCAACTCTTCTTCTTTAGGTCTCAGTCTGTTATTATCATCTAAAACAAAGAACTGTAAGTCCGCAAGAGTCTTTGTCGTACCATCTTCATTGTATTTCAAGCCATAAAAGAAGTCACCTAATCCACCGTACATTGTGATATTGTACTTCTTATCCTCTCCAATACCCGTAATACTATTCAGCTGAATATAACCGGACTCAAGTAACTCTCCATCACAGTAAATCTTTGCATCTACTCGTTTAGATGGATTGAAACCACTGTTGTTTTGATATCTGTCCAGCTTATAAAAGTGATTGAATATCTTGTTATTGGTATCGGTATTTGGAAGACTAATCGTTTTGCTAAACGAATTCTTCACAATCGTAGGATTCTTGAAATCTTCTGTTGTATAGGTGATAGGTAATGAAACACCTTCTGGTAAATCAACTAATTGATTTCCAATATATAATCTTACTTTTCTCATTTTCAAATATAATGTTTGGGTTTACCTTTTAGTTTGTTATTACATCCTTTCAATACTGTATCTTGTTTTACCCCAGTGTTCCTTGATGCATCCATCGCAGATTCTCATATGTGCAACAACTCTCCGTCTAATGAGTATTGTAGTACTCGACACTTTCTCATCTTTTGCGAGATTTTCCTCTTTGTCTCATTTGAATGGTGTTTTCCTTTAAACGAACCTTCTGTTTTAGAAAAATCAATTCTATTTCCTCCACTACCACCCTCACATACATTCATACAAAACGGATCTGTTTTTCAAAGGTCTCCAATTAGAACCCTCTCAGCATCAAAGGCATCCTTGGCCGAATCGTAATAAGCTAATATCTCTTTAAGGTAAGTTACCTTTTCTATTTTGCCATATTTAAGATAATAACGCTGACAATATGTGCCTGAACCGGCGTAATTATCATTTAAATTCTTTGTGGAGTGCTTTCCAAGGTAATAGCACCCTTTGTGCTCTCCACAAAGAAATGTTATTCGATACGTATAATGAAACATTATTTTCTAATCTTATAGTTAGATGCTTCTACGTTAATTATGTAATGGAATCTTGTGTTTCCCTGGTTTGCATAGGTCTTATAAACGCAATTTGAATCTGTAATAATTACAGGAACAATCTCATCCGTTTCAAGGTTATGCAGATATACTTCTGTACTCTCAAGCAGGTGATGCATCTTTGAACCATCATTCATATCGTCTGTATATAACTGCCAAGTAGGAGTTATCGTATTCAAGTACTTCACTTTTCCATTAGTCTTATTCTTATAGGTTTGAGATTGCATATTATCGGTTTGTGTGACATTACCTCTAATAGCAAGAGAATCCCAACCTCCGTAAGCATTTACATAATAGAGAGCGTAGTTCTTATTAGTTCCTTTGCAAATGTAATTTTGTGCAGCAACTACATCTTCGTTTTGTCTGATATCAAACCAAACCTCTTCTCCACATTCAAGTAGATCTCTTGGCTCTCTATATGCAGCTCCACCAATCTTGTCTATGCTACTTTCGTATTGACCATTTCTATAAAGCTGTAGATTCCCATAACCATCAATATAATTTATAAAAAGATATTGTCTTGGATCTACCTCATTAGAAATAGGGTCATTTAGCAATGGAGTCTTAGGCTTCTCTCAAGCATTATAGACATCAACAATCTTGTATCCTCCATTTGATCGAACTGTAAACTTCTTCAAGAAACCAGACATTTCTCTCATACCACCCTCAAAATCAATATGATTTACCAAGTAATCCGAAAGTATGTCATTTAAGTCTATAACTAAACTGCCATCACTATCTGGGTACCTATAAGCATAACCAGAATAGATTGGATCGTTTTCTTCATCTACGTATATTTGATATTCTATCTTATCCGCATTTTGAGAGTACGTAATATCCTCGCAAATTGGAATAGCAGAACCATCTGGATCTATCTTCTTAATATTGTACTGTTCAAAGGTTACTGTGTCAGAAAGTCCTCCTCCAGTAGCCCTGAGTACCGAATATTTTTTAACGTTGGCTGGAACAATCGTCACTGTCAACGAACTGGTTCCAACGCCTTCACTAGGATTTACTGTATTTCCCATTCTGTTGTTCAATATGTATTATTAACTAATCTTACGTATTTAATTCCACCTTTCAACGGTACTGGTATGTAGTTTTTGGTAAAATACAAAATTGGATCTGCTCCAACCTGTGTTATCTTGATTACTTCTCTATCAATACCGTTACTAATATAAACATATCCTGTCCTTACATAACTTCAAGGATTTTCAGCTATAGTTATTGTGATATTGCCACTACTATCTCCTTTACTAGGTTTTACTGAAATCCAGTCTCCTACAACCTCGGTAAACCAAGGTAACCCAGACGTAATGTTCACTACAACATCTTCACCTTCTGCTTGTACTATTATTTCTGGAGTATCAACCGTAATGTCTGGGTCTTCCTGAGTAATAGTAAACTCTCCTATCAATCTATTTCCTGCATAGACTTTTGGATTAAACACTCTTGCCGTACCTGTGTTCATAGGAACAGTAAACGTTATACTACCATTATAACCTCCATTAAAAGACCAAGATAACTCCGCATTAACTACCGTTATGTCTGACAACAAAAGATAACCATCTATAGCTGTATATGTAAATGTTACTTGCCCTCCCTTAGTATCAACAAGAGCGGTAGTTGTATCTCACTCAAAAGAGCTTCCGTACTGGCTAACGTATATTTGTTGACTAATACTGTAATCGTCTGGATATAAAGTAATTATAGCGTTTCTATAGTTACCAAGTCGGTTATCCGTAGCTGTTACAACAATATTACCGTTATAATCAACTGTTAACCAATCACTTCCGGAAAGGTACTGAATATACGCGGTTATATTTGAAATAGGTGTTGAGCTCGTATATGTTATCGTCTCGCTTGTTGGGTTTGATGTAGGGTTTTCTGGAGTACCACTTGTACAATCAAATAACAAGCCGGTAGTATTCAAGGTTCATACAAGCGCGTCCTGCGTAACTTCAAGTTGCTTACTAACTCCAAAACCGTCTGCAGTAAAAGTAAGGGTAACAGATCTTGTTTCACCTGTATTTTTAAAAGCAACTCCTGTAATAGTATCACCGTTCCTTGTAAACGTAAGCCAGTCTGGTACGTTACTTATAATGATGTTTTCAATCTCAGTATTACTTGTAAACTCAATGGTGAAATTAGATCTCTCATTTCCAAGATGTATTGGTGTTGTAGGGAAATCCCATTTAAGATCAAATGTATCTTGAGTGATTGTAGTTAATGGTATAGGATTCGTTCCATATAAACTACTTTCCAATTTCGGAGTCATTGATATAGGACTTCCATAATTCGGTCTGAAATCGAAAGTAATCTGTATCTTATTGGAACTCAATCTCTCCATATTATATGTTCCAGCAGTTACGCCAGTAACACTTGTATAATCATTTAATGTATAATCACTCTCAACTGTTACTACAACACTTCCTCCTTCTGGTGGGATTACTGTGGTACTTGGAGCAACTGTATAATTATCACCGTATTGGAATACATCCGCGCTTACCTGTACTTCTCCATCACCGTACTGTAGAGTTGCTAAAATAGATCCGTTTTTAGTAAGAGAACCTCCTGCTGAAGGAATTCTTATCGAAACATAGGTTTTATCATCAGAGGTAGTTGTACTTGTAATCTCAAATCAAGGATCCGAATTATTAAATTCAATTGAATCTGGTTTTAGATTATAACTTAAAGTGTTACTATAATCACCTCCTCCATTATTAGTGTACGCAAATGGATTCCAATATCATTTTACCGACAACGCAGCCTGATTAACATTGATTGTAAATACATCTGTATCTGTATTGACATAAATAGTTGTTGATCTGGAGGTTTCGTTTAAATTTGGCGAAACGGTGATTGAAAATTTAACATCTCCGGTTCCAGATGTATTTGAAACAGTTATTCAATTAGGATAGGTTGTTATTGACCAACTCTTTGCAGGTATATCTTCTATTTTAAATGTACCACCACCAGGACCAACTTCTATATTGATGATGTTTCCTTCCTGCAAGTTCCAAGAGTAAACGTCATACAAAATAGTTCAAGGTTCATCTCTATATCCGGTAGCTCCTTCTTTAATGTGTAATGTACCATAGGTTTTGATGTTGATGAATGGATCATCGACACTAGTGTCTTTTCCTGGTGCTACGTCTGCATACATATAAATGTCATCTAACGCAGTACAATTACTGAACATTTCACTCTCTACAAGCGGGAACTCTGACAAATATGCTTTCTCCAAACTTGTACAGTTTTTGAACAACCTTGAGGTTTGTGAACTGCTTAAGTCCCAGTTGCTTAGATTGGCCTTCTTTAAAGAGGTGCAGTTACCAAACATTCAATCACAAGTTTCGGGTGCTACATCCCAACCAACAATAGGTGTAATATCTTCTAGTGCAGAACAACCAGTAAACGCAAGGGATAGATCTGTTACCTTTGATGTATCCCAGTTTCCGATTGCTGTCAAATCCGTTAACTGTTTACACCAATAGAAAAGCATCGATATCGTTGTAACGTTACTAACATCCCATCCCTCTAATCCATTTGTAGAAGTAATAGTCGTTTCAGCGAAAGTTGCAACAAGTTCAGTTACACTGGAAACATCCCAATTACTAAACATTGTTAAATCAGATAATATTGTATCTTGAAAGGTTCCTGTTAAATCTGTAACGGAACTCACATTTCATTTTGACAAATCTGGAAACGGATAACTGTTCTCTTTATCAACGCCAGTCTGTTCAAACATAAGCCTCATATTTGTAACAGCGCTCACATTCCAGTCCTCTAATCCAGTTATATGGAAATCAGACAATCTAAACATTTGACTCATATTCTCCACCTTACTGACGTTCCATTGTTCAAATCAGTCAGCTGTTATCGGTTCAACTGTATGACCAACACCGTAGAACATTTCCGATAAGTCTGTTGCACTACTAACACATAGTTTATTCAGGTTCAGCCAACTTGTAAGACGTCTACAATTCTTAAACATTCTAGAAAAGTCTGTAACTTTTGAGCCAGCCACTAAGTTGACGATTTGCACTTCTGTTATACCTCCAACTGGATATTTTGTAGTTCCGGACTCGTAATACAACATACAATCATTAAACATATCAGCATAACTTGTAGCTGCTGTATCTACTGTAAATACGGCACTATAGGTTCCTGGTTTACTAACAGTAACAAACTCCGAAGGTGTATAGCTTGTACCACCGAATGTCATCGAACTAATAGCAGATGTGTTGCCCAACACTCTAAGTTGTAACGGGAATGTCAGTCTATCGTCATCATCTACTACAAATTTAGCCTTAATTTGATTATAAGTGATACCTGTACGTTTAGTTCAATTAAATTGACCTATCAAGCATTCCCAACCTTTACCTGTATTAGATGGTATAATAAAACCAGTTGGTACTAAAAAAGTACCTTGCTTTTTAACATAGAACGTATCAACATATGTTACCACTGCTCCCCTGTAAACATATAAAACAGATAATGAACTACATCCACTAAACGCACAATGTCCTAAAATACGGCAGGAATAACCTAATATAACAGAAGTTAAACTAGAGCAGGATTCAAACATTTTGTCCGATGAAGCAATCGTCATATTGAACAAATCCAATGTTTTCAAATTCCCGCAAAACATAAACATTCCCTCTGTACTTGTACAGACTGGATTGACGATATTTCTTGCACCTCTGATTTCAGGTGTATCGTTCCAGAAAAACATATACGACATATTGGTAATTTTAGATGCGTCAAATTGAGACATATCAATATACTCAACACCATAGTAGCTATAAAATCCAACATCGTTAGTAGGCTCAAATCCAGCAAATTCTTTCATATGTATTGTACATCCAAACATCGCTGTTAGATCTCTAGCGGAATCTGGAATGATGATTTTGTAAGTTTTATTACCAAGATCTACTACATTTGAACCTGAAGGAAGGTCTTCTGTCTTACTAGAATAATATTTTACTATAATATAGTTTTCCTTCATTTCTAAAAGTCTTTAAATATTAAATCAACATTTCTTTCGATATCTTTATGGACAGCTTCATAGAACTGAGGATCATACTCAAACTCTCTAATCGTATTAGCAAGGTAGTTCTTCGGTTGAATTCCGTTTCTAGCAATACTTCTCGAAATCAAGAAAGTCAACTGATCCAAAGTAGGAAGCTTACCATTTCTTATATTGGGGATTACTGGTTTTATCTGTATCCATTGCTTGATAACATCTAAAGGAGGAAACTTACCGGGTTGTCTACCGTTCTCCACATACTTCCAGTAATCCTGTAAAGAGATATACAAATCATATACACCATCTTCGGTTTTAACAATGCAGCTGAGACTATTACCCAACAGTCCAGATGCATTGCTTCCTCCTTCGTATAGTTTACGCCTATAAACGTCAATGATTTGATCTCCAAGAGTCTCAAGTACTCTTTGTATATTAGTGTTTACGTTTTCATTCATCGATTTGACTCTTTTCGTAATTTGCTTTATCAATGTGATAACAATAGAGATTCAAAGTAACCATTATAGGTAACTTGTAAACATCCCATAAAGAAGTCCTGGTAATCTCACAGACTATATCAACTGTCCGTAACCAGCCTCATTTAGACGTAAAATAGTCACCTTGGCTTCCACCATCTTTCTCAGTATTGCTATCCTTGCTTTCTTGTCTTTTATCTTCCTCAGTTCCTTCTTCATCATTTTTACCGAAGAGCTGAGGGTATCGATCGTTCACTTCTTTAACAATTCGAGAAAAAAAAACATAACGTCAGAATAAACATCTAAGGTCATATTCTCCCAAAGGTAATCATCGGTACAACCTCCGTAATCACAACCATCCTTTATAAACAGACAGTTAAGAAGCTCTTTATGAGCATTCCTTTTCGTACACTCCTGAAAGTCGATGTACTGAGCTGTTGTAATCTTTGATATATCCAAAACGGGCCTATAAACAACACCATTAATATCATATTCCTTTTTAGGTGTTTTAGGCTTATATGGTTCTTTCAAGAACTCTAATTCTTTGCAGTACTGATGTAGCCTGATATAGGGAATATCCTCAACATTAACTCCCCAAATACATCTAATCAGTTCGGCATTTAAAGCATAGGGATCATTCTCTTCCGTAAGAATCTCTACGATCTCATAGTACTGCTTCACTTTAATTTTTTCCCAATTCATTATACTAACGATATATTATAGTTTCCTTTATTTGTAAACAGAGAATCCCAGCAGATTGCTAATGACATTACCGCATCATCCTTGTAGCCTGAAGGAGCATTGTAGGTAATCTTTCCTGTTTTAGTCCTTTCTGCTGCATACATTCTTAACTCTGTTAAAAGTTCTTCATCTCGGAGGATACCAATCTCTTTATTCTCAAGAGCAACTCCGAGTTTGTCTATTATCTTGTTCTTGGAGTCATTAGTAGTAGTAAACTTGAGGATGCGACGCTTAACTCTCTTCTGTAGCATATCAAAGTAAATGTTACCAATACTGTTTGACTCTACTGTAATCTTGATTGGCTGGTATTGTTCAATCAGTCTAACTATGCGGTCAATTTGCTCTGTAGGTGTCTTGTCGTTGAAATACTCAATAAACACCATCTTACCATCACCATTTAAACAAGTAATAGCAGTATTGTCCTGTCCATTTCCTGAACCTCAGTCAATACCGAAATATAGATTATCTCTTTCACCCGGTCCATCTATAACGCAATTCTCAATCCCTGTAAACAAAGCACCATCATTCTGAAGGAACTGTCCCAGAATCTCAGTAGTAAACTTGTTCTTGGAATAGGTACGTTTGTAAAAGGCAATCTGTTCTGGAGTAATCATTGCTGATCTATCGTATTTTGCTCAATTAAATGACCGCTGTGTTTCAGAATCCCAGCAATTGTACATCTCGTAGAAGTAACCATCTGTTGTTAATGGTGTAGAACATATAAGAATGCTTGCCTTATGTACCGTAGTCATCGGAAGTACAATGTCTATTATCTTTTTAGGAATGAAAGCACATTCATCTAAAACAAGTATCCCAGAAACAGTATAACCTCTAAGAGCATCTTCCTGTTCTGCTGACTTAAATAGTATCTCCGATTTGTTGATGAACCTTATATGCAAAAGAGACTCATTCGCCTTCTCAATGACTCCTGAGTCTCCAATTGCTTTCATAAAATCGTTGAACATCTTTCTTGACTGCGCAAGAGTAGGTTCAACCACTATTGATGTAGATTTAGCTTGTTCAGCAGCAACCTTTAAAAGGAGAGCTAAACAAAGAAACGATTTACCACACTGACGAGGTGATAGAATAACCGCTGTTTTCTTTTTAGACTCAAATCAATCAAATACTTCCCTCTGCCAATCAAATAGCTTTGGAAATATTAGCTTCATTATTCAAATGTAATCTTAAATTCTGTATCCTTTATAGAGATCTCACTCTTTTGAACATTTAAACCGAATTCATCTGCCATCTGCTTAAGTATCTGAGTAGCAGCTTTATAGTCATTCTTTTCAAGAGCCATCTTCCAAAGAAGCTCATAACGCTCAGTAATAAGCTCCTTGATGTTTCTCGTAAAGACTTCTTGATTGTCTTTTAGATGTTTAAATGCTCTTCGAAAATCTTTCTGGATAGTAGCGTCACTAACTCCGTAATCCCTTTTTAGGTCTTCCTCGATTTCCTTTCGGCCTTTCCCCTTCCCGAGCTTCTTCAGGATTTCCCTGAGTCTCATTTCCATATCTATCTGGTTTCCGTTGGGTTTTTTCTTCCTCGGCCTTCCTCTTCTCTCAATCTTCTCTTCCATCGTAATAATAACTTGATATTAATTTAATTAGTTTAAGAATACATCTACTACAACTGGAATTGAAGGTATAAGTTTGGCCTATAAGACGAGAATAGATCTTGCCAATCTTTTCTACATCTGCTTTCTGGATTCCCCTCATATAATCGGATTTAGTAGCTGTATTTATCTGTGTTTCAAATTTCTGTAAGTACTCAAACTCTTCTTTCGTAAGTTTTTCCATAAAATATAAAATTTAGTCAATTAGTCCGAACAGTTTATCTGTAAAATATATTAGCAACTCTCTAACATATAATAGGACATCTTTAATAACTGGTGTTAGGAATGCAAGTAAGGCCACATAAGCCAACATATAAACAGAGAAACCTGTAAAGATGAGATAGATAATTCCAGTCCACCAAGTAACACAGAGGGAACAACTAACGAGAGGTATCTCCCAATCTACGTATTTAACTCCTTTATAAAATCAGCCTCATACCAGTCTATTAAGTTTCTGCATTGCTCCACTCAAGTCAATACAGAATACTATGATACAGGCCATTAAAAACAACTCTAACATAACTTTTCTCTAATTTCTTTTATATGTTTCATCACAGTGGAATGACTGAATCCAAGCACTTTTGCTACCTTCCTGTACGAGTTCATTTCGGCATATAAGATCAAGACTATCTTCTCGGAGAATGTTAGCGTTTTGAACTTATCTTCCATCTCAAGGAGTCTATCATCCACATCTAAAAATATATCATCAAAATCCAATTTGTAATCCTCTAAAAGAGCATCTAAATCAACTTTAATCATCTTCGTTTTCTTCTGGGATTGCTTCAAATCGCTCATAGTATTTCCTGTATTGATAGTGGTATCTACTGTTAGCAGAGAACCAATAATTCTTAACAAATCTCACTAACCAGAACTTAATCTCGCCTGATTCATCTAACTGCTTCAACGCGTCTTCATCATATAAAAGAAGATCCAGATATATCATCTGCTGACAATCTGGATCTACCTTTCATTTAATGAACAAACCCTCTAAGAAGGG
>JAFOCU010000236.1 GCA_017381055.1 Lachnospiraceae bacterium | reverse complement strand
GTTATAAAATTTAAGGATATACTATTTATTATATTAAAGAAAAATTGGAGGTTACCACAAATGCCAAACGAAAAAAACTTAGAAACTATACCAGTAGGTCCTTTAGGGATTGTTGCTCTTGAGAGCTGCAAGGAATTAGGAGATAAGGTTAACAATTATATTGTTGATTGGCGTAAGAATCGTGTAAACGAGCACAAGGATTCTATCGCTTTCGCAGGATATGAGAAAGATTCTTACCTTGTTAATGCTCAGGTTCCAAGATTTGGTTCAGGTGAAGCTAAGGGTATCATCCACCATTCAGTTCGTGGTGATGACTTATTCATTATGCTTGATGTGTGTAACTACTCTTTAACATATTCATTATGTGGACATACAAATCATATGTCACCAGACGATCATTACCAGGATCTTAAGCGTGTCATTGCTGCTGTAGGTGGTAAGGCTAGAAGAATTACAGTTATTATGCCTTTCCTTTATGAGAGCAGACAGCATAAGAGAACAGGCCGTGAGTCTTTAGACTGTGCATTAGCACTTGAAGAGCTTACAGCTATGGGCGTTGACAACATCATCACATTTGATGCTCACGACCCAAGAGTTCAGAACGCTATTCCATTAAAGGGCTTTGAAACAGTTCAGCCTGCATATCAGTTCATTAAGGGTCTCCTTCGTGCAGAGTCTGATCTTCAGATTGATTCAGACCACATGATGGTTATCTCTCCAGACGAAGGCGGTACAGGACGTGCTATCTATCTTGCAAACGTACTCGGTCTTGATATGGGTATGTTCTACAAGAGAAGAGATTATACAACTATTGTAAACGGACGTAACCCAATCGTAGCTCACGAGTTCTTAGGTTCATCTGTTGAAGGCAAGGACGTTATCATTATCGACGATATGATTTCTTCAGGTGAAAGTGTATTAGAGGTTGCTAAGGAATTAAAGGAAAGAAAGGCTAGAAAGGTATTCGTAGCTACAACATTTGGTCTTTTCACAAATGGTCTTGATAAGTTTGATGAAGCTTACAAGAACGGTTACATTGACAGAATCCTTACTACAAACCTTGTTTACCAGACACCAGAGCTTCTCTCTAAGCCATACTATGTAAGCTGTGATATGAGCAAGTACATCGCATTAATCATCGATACATTAAATCATGATGCTTCTATTAGCGAATTATTAAATCCACTTGCAAGAATTCACAAGCTTGTTGATGAATACAAGGCTAACGGTGGCCACATCGAATAAAGACACCAAATCAGTCCCTGACTCCTACGAGCCAGGGACTTTTATTATTCCTTCTCCAATTCTTTTCCCCAATCACTCTATACCAACCTAGATTCCCATACCATAAAACACAATATAAATTACATTATTGGAAGCTAAACAATATATGTATATCAAATTTTATGCACTTTTGTCTTATAAAAAACGACCTAGTATATTCATATATTTTTGGAGTTGGATTCGGAACCCGTGATTTGCTAAATGCCCACTTCAAACCAGTTTATTTGCTTGTGATATTTTCAACGAAACACAGCAACTGCTAGGTGATGTTCACGTGAATGAAGGACATCATTCGGAAGATTTTCGTAAAGTTTTCATCCCCACACCGCAGCACTAATGTCGCCTGCCGAATCTGTTTGAGCAGGCTTGGCTCTTATACCCCTGCAGGGTAATAAGCCAAGCTTGCGAGTTATGCAGGCAGGCGATAAATAAACATGTGCAAGGTGTGGGGAATGAAAATAGAAAATGTTCCAAGATGTCCTCATCACTTGAACACCACTAGCAAGCTGTGTTTCAGTGAAAATACACAAGCCCTTAGTTTGAAGTTGGGCATATAAGCAAATCATCGGAGCCCTCATAGACTCCAAAAATATATGAAATATACCTAGGTCAAATTTAAACGTTAAGGGCATAAAATTTGATAAAGCTAAATATAGAGCTTCCAATAATGTAAATTATGTTATATGTGTTTTATGGTATGGGAATCTAGGTTGATTTATGATATACTTGGGGAAAAGAATTTGAGAAGGAGAGTAATTATGAACTTTGATAGTAAGTTATTTGATCATACAATTTTAAAGGCTGATGCTTCTAAAGAGGCTGTAGAGAAGATTTGCAAAGAGGCTCTTGAATATGATTTCGCTTCTGTGTGTGTGAACCAGTGTAGAGTGAAGCTAGTGAGCGAACTCCTTAAAGGAAGCAATGTTAAGACTTGCGCTGTAGTAGGTTTTCCTCTCGGTGCTATGAGCGGTAAAATTAAGGCTTATGAAGCTAAGTGTGCCATAGAAGACGGAGCTACTGAAATTGATATGGTTATCAATGTAGGGGCTTTAAAGGACAAGGAGTACGATGTAGTTCTTGATGATATTAAAGCTGTTAGAGAGGCTTGTGAAAAAGGAAAAATTATTCTTAAGGTTATCATTGAAACTTGTCTTTTAACAGATGAAGAAAAGATAAAGGCTTGCGAACTTTCCTTAGAAGCTGGTGCAGATTTTGTGAAGACTTCAACTGGTTTCTCTACTGGCGGTGCTACCGCTGACGATGTATCACTTATGCGCAAAGCAGTTGGAAACAACGCATATGTAAAAGCTTCGGGCGGTATTCGTGATAAAGAAACAGCAATAAAAATGATAAACGCCGGTGCCGACAGATTGGGCACCAGCGCTACAGTAAACATTATTAAATAAATTTTAGTTGAAGAGGACACTAGAACTACTGGTTGTTCTCTTCATTTCTTATTTTTTCACCACGTTTTCTAAAATATTCTGCTGCCTGCAAGAATACCCACAACATTACTGGTAAAATAATATTAACCGCTAATGCCGCCGCAAAAATAGTTGATGCATTAGGTATCTTAAATATAGCTGCCGCTAACATAACCATAACTGAAGCGATTAACACAAATATACATAACCAAGCTAATATTTTCTTCATAAAAATCCTTTCTATTCTACCTATGTACAATTATATACTCATAATTATTTGACGAGCCACGTCCTCATCTATAGGGGTTGCAAATACACCCTCTTCAAATTCCACTACATCTCCGATTCCCTTTTGAACAACGAATCTTAATCGACCATTTTTAACCTTCTTATCAGTGTATAGTTTCTTAACCAACTGTTCCTTATCTATGTACTCCGGAATAGTGATTGGAAGATTTGCTTTTGATAATAATACAACAACCTTATCTGCCTCTTCCTTTGTCATGTAGCCTAAATCTGTGGCTAATCTAACCTCTGCCACCAAACCGATAGATAGAGCTTCTCCATGAAGTAACTGATAATCACTTACTGTCTCTATAGCACGTCCTACTGTATGACCTAAATTAAGAATTTCTCTAAGACCACTTTCCAATTCATCTTTCATTACTACCTGATACTTAATCTTACAGTTTTCATTTGCAATATGCTCACAAGCATTCTTATCTATACTAAGAATAGCATCCATATTGTTTTCTAAGAACTCAAAAAGTTCCTTGCTAGATATACATGCATGTTTTATAGTTTCTGCTAAGCCACTATAAATCTGTCTAGCTGGAAGTGTCTGCCAAGTTGCTATATCAAGATATACCTTTTTAGGCTGATTAAATAATCCTATCAAATTAGTTGCAAGCGGTGTATCTACCGCTGTCTTTCCACCTACAGAAGCATCTGCTGCTGCAAGTAGTGTTGTAGCATAATTAATAAATGGAACTCCACGACCAAAAGTTCCTGCAAGAAAACCTGCAAGGTCTGTAACTACTCCACCGCCAATGGCAATTATACAACAATCTCTACGGTAGCCTCTCTCTAACATGGCATCCTCTATCATTTCCTTTGTCTGTCTTGTCTTCTGCTTTTCACCTGCTTCAAACACAAACAAATCTGCCGTATATCCTTCTTTTTTAAGTCTCTCTAAAATATCCTTAGCATATAGATTTTCTACTATGCTATCTGTTATTAATGCAAACTTACTTATATTTCCTACTAATCCATTTTTTAAATCATTTATTAAAGTATCCTCTAAATGAAAGCCTATTTCAATCTTGTAGCTATCATCTACTACCTTTTTTAATTCAACATTAAATATTCCCATATGTAACTCCTATTAAATAATAATTTATTATATTATAACATATAGTTCAACTTATAGATAAAGTAATTATTTCGCTATAGCTATGAATTAACCTAACTCAATTTATATACTTAATCCATATTATCCATATCCTCAGGAATATATATTCCTGTGTCCGGTTCTATTATATTACCGTATTCATCTGTTTCAGATTCCGTATTTTTCTCGGAAGTTGTTTCTTCAAAAATTTCATTATCTGGTGACGGTAATATATCTGTAACTGGTTCTATCACATTCCCATATTCGTCTGTGTCCGGTTCTGTAATATTACCTGCCTCATCTGTTTCTAGTTCAGCTGTACTATCTTCCTCAGTAACCTCTTCGCCAGG
>JAFOCU010000235.1 GCA_017381055.1 Lachnospiraceae bacterium | reverse complement strand
TCTTGTTATATTAATGCATGATACTAAACCGAAGGATACAACAGTAGAGGCATTACCAGCGCTTATTGAAGCATTGCAGGCGCGTGGTTATGAGATAATAGCAATCGATGAACGCTCCACACCGGTGCAGCATCGTAAATTACAATAACTTGGAGGTACAAAATGAGTTTTTTAAAAGAGTTTAAGGAAGATTTATCACAGGCAGTTAATGAGCTTGTAGAAGAAAAGGTAGTAGATAAAGAAGAGGCTGAGGCAGTAGCTATTGAAGAAACTTCAGAAGTAGCAGAAGAGATTGCTGATGACGAAATGATCAATACTATCGATGAAGAGGAATTTACTCTCGATATAGATGAGCTTGATGCTATGCTTGATGAAGTAGCAGAAGAGGCTACAGAAGAGTTAGTAGAGGAGCCTTCTGTAGAAGCTATAGAAGAAGTTATAGAAGAGCCTGTAGAAGAAGTTGTAGATACAGTAGAAGAGAAGTTTGGTAATGATGATGACTCTGATATCCCAAGTGATGAAGTAGCTGAGATTACAAAGGGCACAAGTATTGTAGGTAATATTGAGTCTGATGGTTCTGTAAACGTATACGGAAAGATCAAGGGTGACATTACTTGTAAGGGTAAGCTTATGGTTACAGGTCGCGTAGTTGGAACATCTAACGCTAAAGAGATTTTTGCAAATAACGCAAAGATTGAAGGTGATGTACATAGCGATGGTACAATCAAGGTTGGCAATGGTTCAGTTATCGTAGGTAACGTATATGCTACATCAGCCGTTATCGGTGGTGCTATTAAGGGTGACATTGATGTTAAGGGTCCTGTTATCGTAGATGGTACAGCAGTTATTCAGGGCAATATCAAGTCTCGTTCAGTACAGATTAATAACGGAGCAGCAATTGAAGGCTTCTGTTCACAGTGTTATGCAGATATTGATTACAAGTCATTATTTGAGGACACATTTACAATCGGCTAATAAGAAAGGGTAGACATTATGAGCGAATATAAGAGAGTACTTATTAAACTTAGTGGTGAAGCTTTAGCAGGAGATAAGAAGATGGGCTTTGATGAGGCTACATGTGTAGGCGTGGCAAAGCAGATTAAGGTTCTTGTAGATAAAGGTGTTCAGGTAGGAATCGTTATCGGTGGTGGTAACTTCTGGAGAGGCCGTACAAGTGAGAAGATAGACCGTACAAAAGCGGACTCTATCGGTATGTTAGCAACTGTAATGAACTGTATTTATGTATCTGAAATTTTTAGAACAGAAGGTATGATGACACAGGTTTTAACACCTTTTGAATGTGGTTCATTTACAAAGCTCTTCTCAAAGGATAGAGCAAATAAATATTTTGAGAAGGGAATGGTTTGTTTCTTTGCTGGTGGAATTGGCCATCCATATTTCTCAACAGATATGGGAACAGTTCTTAGAGCAATTGAGATTGAAGCAGATATTATTCTTTCAGCTAAGTCAATTGATGGTGTATATAGTGCTGACCCTAATAAGAATCCAGATGCTAAGAAGTTTGATAAGATTTCTATTACAGAGGTAGTAGAGAAGAAGCTTGGTGTTATAGATTTAGCAGCATCAGTATTATGTATGGAAAATAAGATGCCTATGCTTATCTTTGGATTAAACGAAGAAAATAGTATAATCAATAATGTTACAGGAAATGTAACAGGCACAATTATTACAGTAGATTAATTATTATTTTGGAGGAATATTAAAATGGATGCAAGATTAAATCAGTATGATGAGAAAATGACAAAATCAGTGGAGGCACTTGTTGCAGAGTATGCTTCAATCAGAGCAGGTCGTGCTAACCCACATATCTTAGATAAATTAAAGGTAGATTATTATGGAACACCAACACCATTCCAGCAGGTAGCTAATATTTCTGTTCCAGAAGCTAGAATGCTTCAGATTCAGCCATGGGAGGCAAGCCTTATTAAGGAAATCGAGAAGGCTATCTTAAATTCAGACTTAGGACTTGTTCCTAACAACGATGGTAAGGTTGTAAGAATTACATTCCCAGAGCTTACAGAGGATAGAAGAAAAGAGCTTGTTAAGGATGTTAAGAAGAAGGCTGAAAATGCTAAGGTTGCAGTTCGTAACATTAGAAGAGATGCAAATGATGCATTCAAGAAGCAGAATAAGGCAAATGAGATTTCAGAGGATGAGACAAAGATGTTAGAGGCTGAAATTCAGAAGCTTACAGATAAGTATATTGCTGAAATCGATGATACAATGGAAAACAAGTCAAAGGAAATAATGACAGTTTAATCAAAAAGGGGAATTTGATTTCCCCTTTTTTACTGTACTAAGAAACATGGAGGAAGACATGGCAAAGAAATCTGTTATAGACATGAGTGAGATGAAGATACCAAACCATGTTGCTATAATTCTTGATGGTAATGGTAGATGGGCAAAGAAAAGACTTATGCCTAGAAATTATGGTCATGCAAAAGGGGCAAAGACTGTTGAAAAGATATGCGAAGAGGCTTGGGATATGGGTATTAAATATCTTACTGTTTATGCTTTTTCAACAGAAAATTGGAAGCGACCACAGGATGAAGTAGACGCACTTATGAAGCTACTTAAAAACTATCTTAAGGATTGTATAGAGCGTTCTAACTCAAATGATATGCGAGTGCGTGTAATTGGAGATAAAACAGTTTTAAATGATGAGATAAGAGAAAAGATAGAAGAACTTGAAGAGATGACAAAGGATAATAAAGGTCTTAACTTTACAATTGCTATTAACTACGGAAGCAGAGATGAGATGGTTAGAGCAATGAAAAAGATGGCTATGGATGTTAAGGAAGGTAAGGTATCGCCAGAGGAACTTTCTGAGGCGACTTTTGAAAATTATCTAGATACAATAGGCATCCCAGATCCAGACCTACTTATAAGAACAAGTGGTGAGCAGAGATTATCAAATTATCTTTTGTGGCAGCTTGCATATACAGAATTTTATTTTACAGATGTACTTTGGCCAGACTTTTCAAAGAAGGATTTGGAGCAGGCAGTGCTTGCATACAACAAAAGGGACAGAAGATTTGGTAAGGTGAGTACATAAGGAGGAAAATATAATGGCAATTAGCAATTTATTTAACAAATCATTTTTAACAAGAACTTTAAGTGGTATAGCTTTGATAATAATACTTTTAGCAACATT
>JAFOCU010000234.1 GCA_017381055.1 Lachnospiraceae bacterium | reverse complement strand
TAAGTGTATACTTGATTTAAGTCTATTTGACACACCATGAAAGGCAGGAGGATTCATTATGGAAGCGACCAGCTGTGGAGGTGTGGTTATATTTCGTGGTAAGGTGTTAGTGCTTTATAAGTGTATAAAGAACAAGTATGAAGGCTGGGTTTTACCTAAAGGGACCGTGGAAGAAGGCGAAGATCATATGACTTGCGCCTTAAGAGAGGTTCGTGAAGAAAGCGGTGTAAATGCATCGGCCATTAAGTATGTGGGCAAAAGTCAATATTCTTTTAATACTGGCAATGATGTTATTAACAAACAGGTTCATTGGTATTTAATGATGGCTGATAGCTACTACAGCAAACCACAACGAGAAGAGTATTTTCTTGATTCGGGTTTTTACAAATTTCACGAAGCATATCATCTATTGAAGTTTGCTAACGAAAAGCAAATTCTTGAAGAAGCTTATGCTCAATATACGGAATTGAAGCGTAAAAATTTATGGGGTACAAAAAAATACTACTAAAAAAGAGGAAGTATGAACAAAAATTATCAAAAGGTTTTAGATGAAACCATCAAAAAAATCCAACTGAATAATGAAGTTCCAACTTTACTCATTCATAGCTGCTGCGCACCTTGCAGCAGCTATTGTTTGGAGTATCTTAGTGAATTTTTTGAAATTACAGTAGTGTATTATAATCCGAATATTTTTCCAGAGGAAGAATATGAATTTAGAGCTGCTGAACAAGAAAGATTTATAAACAGTTTTAAAAGCAAGTATCCTATTAAGTTTGTTAAGGCTCCATATACACCTTCGGTATTTTATGATATTGCTAAAGGCCTTGAAAAGGAACCAGAGGGTGGTGAACGTTGCACAAAATGCTATAAATTACGATTAGAATATACAGCTAGACTTGCTAGGGATATGAATATGGATTATTTTACAACAACCCTTTCAATTAGCCCTCTAAAGGATGCACATAGACTGAATTCCATTGGCCTTGAACTTGAAGAAATATATAAGGTCCCGTATCTTGTTTCGGACTTTAAAAAGAAAAATGGATATAAGAGAAGTGTAGAATTGTCTAAAGAGTATGAAATGTATCGACAAAATTTCTGCGGATGCATTTATTCTAAATAAATACTTGCAAAAACATTGTCTTTATGATATTATAATTCGGTGTCAAAAACACAAGCTGGTGTGGCGGAATGGCAGACGCATCAGACTCAAAATCTGACGTGGGCAACCACGTGCGGGTTCAAGTCCCGCCACCAGCATTAGACCTAGTTTTTACTAGGTCTTTTTCTTATGTTTGTAGATGTTAAAAACTTCCCTATATGGTTGAAAAAAATATGTATTTAGTGTATACTAGAATGAGGTTTAGTCTGTATTTTTTCAGACAATAACGATAGGAGAATATAATGAATTGCAGCGAGTTCAAAAAAGAAATGAATAATTTTATTCATAATACTATGGATGATGATAAAGCAGAGGGTTTTATCAAACATTTTAAAGAATGTGCGGCGTGTAATGAAGAATTAGAGATATACTATATGATAAATAGGACATTCAATGATGTGCCAGCAAGCGGAGAAACAGTAAGTATGCGTAATTCTTATGATTTCAAAAAACGCCTAGCTCTTAAAATAGCTCATTATGAAGAAGTTATTTACCACAATAATAAAGTGGATTTATTGATGAAGTTTTTGATAAGTGTAACTGAATTTATCTCAGTTATTATGGCTGTATATTTTATTATATTTTTTTTAGGAGGCAACAATGGCTTGTAAGCTTGTATTAATAGATGGACATAGCATATTAAATAGAGCGTTTTATGGAGTACCAGATTTAACTAATTCAGAAGGTCTTCATACAAATGCTATTTACGGTTTCTTAAATATTATGTTTAAGATTTTGGATGAAGAAAAACCAGATTTTTTAACAGTTGCATTTGATGTTAAACATAAAACATTTAGACATGAGATGTTTGCTGAATACAAGGGAACTAGAAAGCCGATGCCGGGCGAATTACATGAACAGGTTCCTGTATTAAAGGAACTTCTTAGTGTTATGAATATACAAACTATGGAGATGCCAGGTTATGAAGCTGATGATTTATTAGGCACATTAGCTAAGAGAGCTGCTGCAGACGGGGCCGATGTAAGAATTGTATCTGGAGATAGAGATTTGTTGCAGCTTGCAACAGATAAGATTATGATTCGAATACCTAAAACTAAGATGGGTAAGACAGAGGTTGAAAACTATTTTGC
>JAFOCU010000008.1 GCA_017381055.1 Lachnospiraceae bacterium | reverse complement strand
ATGATTACCTGTTTAAAGATCCTTGCTGACACGACTGCGCGGCTTGTTTGGCGCGCTGCGATACTTGCCCGGTGTGGTTCCGGTGAACTCCTCAAATGCCTTCACAAAGGCGGAATAGCTCCCGAATCCATATGTTATCAAAGTATAGAAAACTATTTGATATAAAGCTTTTGGCGGTGCATATACACCATGGTATACGAGGAGAGAGTGCGGATAGGGATGCGGCGTTTGTGGAAGAGATTTGTGGTAGAGAGGATATACCATTTTTCTTATACAAATATAATATTCCAGCTCTTGCTAAGGAAAAAGGAATGTCTGAGGAGGAGGCAGGGCGTTATGCACGATATGAAGCTTTTTCAAAGTGTTTATCTGAGAATTGTGGGGCTTCTAATGGAAAAATTGCAGTAGCCCATAATAAGGATGACTTAGCGGAGACAATGCTATTTAATTTGTTTAGAGGCGCTGGTGTAAAGGGGCTAAAGGGAATAACTGCCATAAGGGATAATATTATTAGACCGGTATTATGTTTGGAACGACGTGAGATTGAAGAATATATTAGAATTAATGATTTAAAATATATAGTGGATGAAACAAATCTTACGGAAGATTATACACGAAATAAAATTCGACTTAATATAATGCCTCAAATTAAGGAGGCGATAAATAGCCAGGCTGTAGCTCATATGGAGGCGACAGCTGCTAACTTAACCGAGATTGATGACTATATGGAGAGTCAATGCGAAAAGGAAATGGCACGAATCGTTAAGTTAAGGGGGCAAGGTGTATTTATAGATGGAGAAGGTTTAGAGAACATTCATAAAGCGTTGCAAAGATATATTGTAAAGAAGTGTATTTATCAAGTGGCGGGAAAAGCTAAGGATATTTCAAGTGTTCATATAAATAGTGTTATGGAATTATTTTATATGACGGTAGGAAAAAAGGTTAGCTTACCATATGAGATGACTGCAGTAAAAGAATATGATGGAGTGCATATTTATTTTTCTAGGGAAGATAATAGTACTGAAAGAAATGAGACGCTAGTGATAGATATTGATGCAGCAGGTGAATATACTTTTGCAGATGGAAAAGTAGAAGCTTGCCTGAAAGTAGAAGAAGATAGTTATAATGAAAGTATATTTGTGGAAAATAAGTATACGAAATGGATACAATGTGATATAATGAAAGTTAATTTACAGCTGAGAACAAGGCGACAAGGAGATTATATTGTTGTTGATGAAAAAGGCTCAAAGAAGAAACTTAAGGATTTCTTTATAGATATTAAGATTCCTAAAGAGCAACGAGACGATATATTGTTGCTTGCCAATGGAAGCGAAATCGTATGGATTATAGGCTATAGGTTAAATTATAGATATAGAGTGCGAGATGAGCATACTAAGTTATATAAGCTGGAAACAAAAGTAAATTATTAATTAAAATGGAGGATACATATATGAAGGAAAATATTAAGGTACTTATTTCCGAAGCAGACGTAGATAAGAAAATCGAAGAGATTGGTAAAGCGATTTCAGAACGTTATGCAGGCAAGACAGTACATCTTATTTGTGTATTAAAAGGTGGAGCATTCTTTATGTGTGAGCTTGCTAAGAGAATTACAGTTCCTGTAAGTATGGACTTTATGGCTGTTTCAAGCTATGGCGCAGGTACAGTTAGCTCAGGAAGCATTAAGATGATAAAGGATCTTGATGAGAGTATTGAAGGTAAGGAAGTAATTATTGTAGAGGATATTATCGATTCTGGTAGAACTCTTGATAAGCTTATGGAGTTACTTAAGACAAGAAATCCAAAGAGTCTTGCAGTATGTACATTATTAGATAAGCCGGATAGAAGAGTGGTAGATGTAAAGGTTGATTATACATGCTTTAATATTCCGGATGAGTTCGTTGTAGGCTATGGTCTTGATTACGACCAAAAATATAGAAATCTTCCATACATCGGAGTTGTGGAATTCGAGGATTAATTAAGGAGGTAGCTTTTGTGAAGAAGCAGAAAATGGGTGGTTTCGGGTTCTATATGTTTGTCCTTATTTTGATAGGATGCGTATGGTACTTCGTTTCTACGATGGGAAATGATAAGATTGAGTATAATTACTCAGATTTCTTAGAAGATTTAGAGGATGGTAATGTAGAAAAGGTTATCATCAATCAGAATGAAAAGGTGCCTACGGGCTCGTTGAAGGTTACTTTGGAGGGAGAAAGTGAAACTTTAACAGTATATATTTCAGATGTTAATGTGGCTATTGAAGCTATGATGGTAGCGGAGTTTACTAATTATAAGCTGATGGATGTGGAGGGAGAAAGTATCTTCCTTACAGTTATTCTTCCAGTAGGAATATCTATAGTAACAATATTGATTATTTTTGTAATGTTAAGTGGACAGTCATCAGGTGGCAATGGTGCTAAGATGATGAATTTCGGCAAGAGCCGTGCAAAGCTTATGGCTGACAATGGAAGAAAGATGACATTTAAAGATGTTGCAGGTCTTTCAGAAGAGAAAGAAGAGCTTGAAGAGATAGTAGATTTCTTGAGAAATCCTAAGAAGTATATTGAGGTGGGAGCTAGAATTCCAAAGGGTGTAATCTTAGAGGGACCTCCAGGAACAGGTAAAACACTCCTTGCTAAGGCGATTGCTGGTGAAGCAGAGGTGCCATTCTTTACTATTTCAGGTTCTGACTTTGTAGAAATGTTTGTCGGTGTAGGTGCGTCTAGAGTAAGAGATTTATTTGAAGAAGCAAAGAAAAATGCACCAAGTATTATCTTTATCGATGAAATTGATGCTGTAGCTAGAAGAAGAGGAACTGGTATGGGTGGTGGCCACGATGAGCGTGAGCAGACACTTAATCAGATGCTTGTAGAGATGGATGGTTTCGGTGTAAACGAAGGAATTATCGTAATGGCAGCAACAAACAGAGTAGATATTCTTGACCCGGCTATTCTTCGTCCAGGAAGATTTGATAGAAGAATACATGTATCTAGACCAGATATGAAGGGTAGAAGAGAGATATTAGATGTTCATGCAAAGAATAAGCCATTAGGTGACGATGTAGATCTTGATAATGTAGCTCAGACAACAGCTGGATTTACAGGTGCAGATTTAGAGAATCTTCTTAATGAGGCGGCTATATATGCTGCTAAGAAGGATAGAAAATATATTATTCAAGAGGATATTAACCGTTCGTTTGTTAAGGTTGGTATAGGAACAGAAAAGAAGAGCAGAGTTATCTCTGATAAAGAAAAGAAGATTACAGCTTACCATGAGGCTGGTCATGCTATTCTTTTCCACGTGCTTCCAGATGTGGGACCTGTTCATACAATATCAGTCATTCCTACAGGAAATGGTGCGGCGGGTTATACAATGCCACTTCCTGAAAAGGATGAAATGTTTAATACAAAGGGCAAGATACTTCAGAGTATTATGGTATCTTTAGGTGGTAGAATTGCCGAGGAATTGATTTTTGATGATGTGACAACAGGTGCATCTCAGGATATTAAGCAGGTAACAAGCTACGCTAAATCTATGATTACTAAGTTTGGTATGTCAGATAACCTTGGACTCATATGTTATGGCGACGAAGATGAAGAAGTATTCATCGGTAGAGATTTAGCTCATGCTCGTGGATATGCAGATAGCACAGCAGCAAAGATAGATGAAGAAGTTAAGAAGGTTGTGGACGAATGCTATACAAAGGCAAAAGACATAATCAATGAGAATATAGAAGTTCTTCATAGTTGTGCTAACCTTCTTATAGAGAAGGAAAAGATAACACAGTCAGAATTTGAGGCTTTATTTGATTCTGAGGAAAAAGATAATTAAATTAAGGTAAATACTGCCGGTGAGTCAGTTTGGCTCACCGGCATTGTGTTAATAATTGTTGTGATTTGTATGTTGTGATTTTATTTGTTATGGAGAAGCTTGTTGGACGATACCTTTATTGATTTTAATGTATTTATACAATTGATGATAATTTTCAAAGTATTTTACGGTTGAATAAGAAGAAATGAAGAATAAGACCGTAGTAAAAGAAAAAAGTTACGGTCAAAAAAGAAGAAGTAAAGAATAAGACCGTAGTAAAAGAAAAAAGTTACGGTCAAAAAAGAAGAAGTAAAGAATAAGACCGTAGTAAAAGAAAAAAGTTACGGTCAAAAAAGAAGAAATGAAGAATATGACCGTAAAAATAGTATAAAATTACGGATAAAAACAAGAGGATAATGGTTTGCTGGATTTTTAATTTAATATATTATAAGATGTTTTGTGCAACTTGCACAAAAGTATATGTGATGTTTTGTGATGTTTGTGCACACTTATTATTGGCAGAGTGCTATACTACGTTATGTAAAAACCCCCCAATACATTATATATAGTTTTTGCTACACCCCATAAAAACTTTGTTCGATTTTGAATCGGACGCAAATACCTTCTCCTAAGAAGTGGCAAATTTGCCACTTCTTTTTTTT
>JAFOCU010000233.1 GCA_017381055.1 Lachnospiraceae bacterium | reverse complement strand
TCAACGATAACAGCTTCAATATCAGCTGGAGCTTCAGAAACAACAATAACTTCTTCTTCCTTAACTCTTGCATTTATTTTAGCTGGCTTACTTCCAATACCGATAAAACCAGAGCTTCCCTTCTCGATTACTTCATATTCTACTCTATCACTTGTAACACCAAGTTCAACTGATGCCTTTGTTAAAGCATCTTCTACATTCTTACCTGTAAATAACTGAAATTCCATTTTCATTCCTCCCAATACTATTTATTATTCTTCTCATTATACTGTTTTACCATATTTGCCTTTGATGCAATTCCACCCTGCTTATATGTTGTCTGCTTCTTTGCAGTATTATCAACATTTGCATCATTCTTAATATTCTTAGCATTATAATTAGCTGACTGTGAAATAGTTGAACCAGCTACTCCATACTTTTCAGCCTTCTTGCTCTGCTTTTCCATATTAGCCTTGATAATATCCTGTACATCTACCTTCTCAAAATAGCTGTTAATAAAGAACTGCTGACCAATTTGGAATACTGAACCAATTACCCAATATAAACCTAAACCTGATGCAAACGAATAACAGAAGAAGGCTGACATAATTGGGAACATAATGTTCATTGTCTTAAATGAAGAAGCCATTGGATTATCTTCCATTGCTGGCTGTGCCTTAGTAGCAAGATGTGTGCTATACCACTGTGTTAATGCAGATAATAATGGAATTAAAAGTGCCCACCAAATACCTACTTCCTTCTCTTGTGAAGGTGAACGGCTTAAATCAATACCTGCAAATGTATAAATTTTACTAATCTTCTTATGTGAAGCTTCCATAGCTTCATAATTGTTATTAATTGTAGTAATCGCTACAGCTAATTCTGTATCAGATATTGTAGCATACTTTTCAACTAACTCTGAATCCTTCTTATCACAAGACTCTTTAATTTTCTGCCACTCTTCATCTGAAACATTAATTAAACTTTCAATTATTTCTAATGAATCATTCTTTAATATACTCATCTCTGACCAAGCATCTCTACTTGTATCAAGCTTTGCCTGCTGTCTCTTATACTGATCTGATAATAATTTATATACATCCTTTGCTGTAGTATCCTTACCGTCAGCATAATAAGCCTTTATAATCTTATTAAAATCTTTTCTCTTCTCGAAACCATCAACTTCATTATCTACCATTATATTATTGATAGAATTAAGATCACTATACTCATCCATTGAATCATATACACTATTAGCAGCCTGTGTATATATATTCTTAACATCACCTACATGATTAGGAATTGCACTAATTACACCGTAAAGAGCTAATAAAATACACATCTGTAAAAGCATTGGCATACATCCACCAGTTGGAGATGTGCCGTACTTCTCATATACAGCTCTTGTCTCAGCATTCATAGCCATCATAGATGCCTGATCATTTTTTCCCTTATATTTATTTCTAATTGCCTGAAGTTCAGGACTCATAAGAGAAGATAACTTAGTAGTTTTCTGCTGTTTGATAGTCATTGGTATCATTAATAACTTAATAATTAATGTAAAAACTATAATGATTAAACCAATATTTGCTATACCTACTTTATCAAAAATAGTGTATAAAATATTCATTACTACACCGAGCAAATCTGCTATCTGTTTAATGATAGGAAAATCTGCACACGATAATAACATACCTGACATTTTTGTCCTCCTTATGGAACAGGGTCATATCCACTATGCTTTGAAAATGGATGACACCTTAATATTCTTTTTACTGATAAATAAGTACCCTTGATAGCTCCATACTTTTCCAAAGCTTCTATGGCATACATAGAACAAGTAGGAGTAAATCTACAATGCGTATTTCCCTTATAAGGCGAAATGAATTTCCTATAAAAACGAACTATCCCAATTAATATTCTTTTTATCATCTCAAGGCTACCCTCCGACCCTTAGGTCTAAAATCGTCTGTTACACAGAATCCACATATCTACTATATATGGACTGCTATTTTATGCATTCTACATAAATGCAAAAAAGCACTCTCAATCTCTGCAAAGTTCTTTCCCTTTGCTGTTGTTCTTGCTATTACAATAATGTTTAAACCACTATTAAACATATTTGTATTAAGTCTGTATGATTCCCTTATAAGTCTGGCTAATCGATGTCTTACTACACTATTACCTACCTTTTTACTAACTGATATACCAAGCTTAGACTTCCCATCAGGATTTTCACTAACATACATTACTAAATACTTATTGGCATAGGATTTACCATTTTTATATATAGCTTGAAATTCACTGTTACTTAACGAATTAATATTTCTCATTCCTATACCTTTCTAAAAGAAAAAGCCACATAAAACTTATGCGGCTCAAGCTAATCTATGCTGATAACTTCTTTCTTCCCTTTGCTCTTCTAGCAGCTAAAACCTTTCTTCCGTTAGCTGTTGCCATTCTCTTTCTGAAACCGTGAACCTTAGCTCTTGATCTCTTCTTAGGATTAAATGTAAGTCCCATTGTTGTTCTCATAAATGTGCACCTCCTTCTAAATCGAAATTATTATAAGGTAATATAATTCTTAATTCAATCATCTCTACATTATATATAGAAACAATTCATCTTAAAAGACACCGTGACTATTATATTCAATATATTCCTTGTAGTCAAGCGGAAAATTCAATTTTTTCCTTATAAAAATTTTATCCACAATTCATATTTTTTAATATATTTACATAATCTTTTCCACATTTTGTGTATAACTTAGTGGATAACTTACAGGTTTATTGTTTATAATTATTAAAGAATGTTGATTTTTAAAGGGTTATAGCTGTTGATACAGTTTACAGACAATTTGAATATATTTTACTATAATTTCTAACCCTTTATTCTTTCCCCATACTTATCCACTTATCCACATTTTTATAACATATTTTAACATATACCCTATTTTAAAGAATTTGCGCTCCATTTACACAATTATTTCACTTTTTTATTCACCTCTTTATAAGGTATATGTATGGATAATTTTAGTTGAAAATTTGGGCAAAATGAGATAAAATAATACTATAATTTCGCATAGTAGGCTTACTATGCCCTTTTGGGGATTATTCCCCTCAAATAGCGCCGTAAATGCGTAGAATTGGAGTTTTAAAATGTTTGATTTAATTAATGAAAAATGGGATGAGATTCTTGAAATTCTCAAAAAAGAACATGACATAATGGATGTATCCTTTAATACCTGGATTAAGCCATTAAAGATTCATTCCGTAGAAAATAATATTATTACACTTCTTATTCCTGATGATAATATAGGAGTTTCTTACCTTAATAAGAAGTATTACATTCCTCTTAAGGTTGTTATACAAGAAGTTACAGGACATGCTCTTGATATTGTTTTTTCTCATGAGAGTGATCTTAATAAGGTAGAAAAGGTTATAGCTTCCAATAAAGTCGTTTCTGATTCTCTTAATGATAGAAAAGCTGAAGCTAACATTAATCCTAATTATACTTTTGACAATTTCGTAGTTGGTGGTAACAATAACTTCGCTCATGCTTATGCATTAGCAGTTGCCGAATCTCCTGCTGAGATGTA
>JAFOCU010000232.1 GCA_017381055.1 Lachnospiraceae bacterium | reverse complement strand
GAAAAACCACATGCAGGAACCTCCTGACCTGTAAACTTTCCTACCATCTTATCATATCTTCCACCGCCACCGCAGCTTGCTCCAA
This sequence comes from Lachnospiraceae bacterium, assembly GCA_017381055.1. Taxonomy (GTDB): domain Bacteria; phylum Bacillota; class Clostridia; order Lachnospirales; family Lachnospiraceae; genus SVEL01. The sequence goes on along the minus strand of JAFOCU010000232.1, from coordinate 7,160 downwards.
GCTCTGGCATAACTATCTCAAAGATCGTTCCTGTATAATATGACATACCTCTTACTAAAGTTGGGTCAAATACTAAATCAAAATCAGCATTCTTAGTAGCCTTAACGCTACCAATTATCTCACTTAAGCTTTCCTCAACATCACTGTCTAAGAAATCTTTAATCTCATCAGCTAAATATTTAAGAGAATCACTAGCTTCTTCCATTCCCTTAAATAAGCTCATATATTTATCAACCGATGATGCATCAAATCCACTTTCCTTAAGTTCTCTTTCAACACCTTCCATACCAATCTTGTCCATCTTGTCAAGAACGATAAATACTGTATCGAAATCTTCTTCATTAAAACCACTATAAGCAGCCATTGCCTTTAAGATTCTTCTATCATTAATATTGATTCTAAAGTTCTTAAAACCAAGCTTTCCAATTGTAGTTGTTGTAGCAAGGATAAGCTCTATCTCAGCTAAGTTACTAGCCTCACCTAAGATATCAATATCACACTGCATAAACTGACGATATCTTCCTCTCTGCGGTCTATCTGCTCTCCATACATTTCCCATCTGAAGTGCCTTAAATGGACTTGGAAGATTTGCTGCATTATTTGAATAAAATCTTACGAGCGGAACTGTAAGGTCATAACGCATACCAAAGTCAACAAGATCTGCTTCGCTGGCAGCAGTCTCAAGATTTAACTTCTCGCCTCTCTTTAACACCTTAAAGATAAGCTTTTCATTCTCTCCACCCTGCTTACTACAAAGATTTTCTATGTGTTCCATACAAGGTGTTTCAATAGATGTAAAACCAAACTTGGCATATGTCTCCTTGATAACTCCTATAGCATAATCTCTAATCTTCATCTCTGCAGGTAAAATTTCTTTCATACCATTAACTGGCTTCTTACTTAACTTCATCTTTTCCTCCTATATCGTTGCCAATTCCAACTGACAACTTCCTTATATCTTTATTTAAATCAATATCATGGACAACCTTTAGGAAAGCTAAAAATACGCCCATATCAAAATTCTTAACTTCATCTATCATAAGTGTAACTGCTGTATCCTTATCAAAAGCCTTTCTATAAGGTCTATCTGATGTAAGTGCTATAAATACATCACACACTCTAAGAATTCTAGCTCCAAGTGGAATACTCTCGCCCTGTAAGTTATCCGGATATCCAGAACCATCAAAATTCTCATGATGATAAAGAATGCTCTCTATAACAAAATCCGAATAATCTCTTTCCTTAAGAATATCAGCACTAAGCTTTGAATGCATTCGAACATATCGTAATTGCTCCACCACAAAGCTATCTTCATTTCTTCCGTACATATAATTAGAAAGTCTAAGTTTTCCTATATCATGAAGCATACCAGCAACTGCTAATTCATATACCATCTTCTCTGGAAGACCTAACTCTTTACCTATAAGACAAGCCATATTACTAACATATATTCCGTGCTCTACAGCATCAGGAACATCCTTTTTAAGAGCCTGTCTTACAGCATAAGTACTATTTGGATTTGCTTTAGCCTTATGATCACTTAAAACTCTTTGAAAGAAATTAATTTTTCTTTCTATCATTTCATCTATTCTTTCAATATATAAATCAACATTCTTTACATTGTCAACTCGCTCTATACGCTCTCCGTCTGGATAAACATACTTAGTAACAGAACCTGCACCAAGAGCTATAATAGTCTGCTTTTCTTCCATTATGAGAATGTTATATATTCCTTCACAGCCTTCTTTTGCATATCCAACATTTTCCATATTTCCCGCAATATTCTTCTGTCTGTAAAGATAATATGGCTTCATACCCATCTTCTTAGCATACTCAGCTGTCAATGACATTATCTCTTTATTATTTTCTATAGATAATTCCTTATATTCATCCTTAAACATATTAAGTCTAGCCGCACGCTTTATAGCAAGAGAATGGACAGTTATGCTATCTGGATTTAACTTTAAAGTCTCCTCCATAGTATATCTAACATCTTCTATACCTTCATTTGGGAGTCCCACAATAAAGTCCATATTAATATTATCAAAGCCTTCTTCTCTAGCCATATTAAAGGCATCTATCACTTGAGAAACTGTATGCTTTCTTCCGATTATATCCAAAGTCTCCTGCTTCATAGTTTGAGGATTTATAGATATTCTACTAACTCCATGCTTCTTTAATACCTGAAGCTTTTCTCTAGTTATACTATCAGGTCGTCCAGCCTCTACTGTAAACTCCTGAACATAAGTAAAATCAAAAGAATCCTTAACCTTAGTAATAAGCTTATCAAGCTGCACATCTGTAAGTGTAGTAGGTGTACCGCCTCCGAAATAAACTGTGTTTAACTTCTTATCCTTAAAAGCATTAGCCACATAATCTATCTCTTTTATAACACTATCCACATACTCATCTACCTTTTTCTTATAAGCATCAATGTTATAAGATGTAAATGAACAATAAAGACATGTGCTTGGGCAGAATGGAATTCCTATATATAAGCTATATCCATCTCTATAATCAATATTTCTTAATATTCTAATCTCTCTCTTGGCAATATCACGACTTAAGTCAATCTTCTCATCAGATACGTAATAATTGTTCTTCATATAGTCATAAACCGCATCATCTGTTAACGGTTTCTTTCTTTCATATAAAGACATAGGTATCTTTGTCGGTCTAATACCCGTTAGCGTTCCCCATGGCAAATCCTTTCCTGTCTGCTGCTTCATCACATCATACACAAGTCGTTTAGCCTCATTCTTCACTGATTTTCTATCAAGATAATCTGCGATGCCCTCATTAGAAAACTTATCATGCATTCTACTCTGGCAATCCTCTAAATCAGTGCACTTACATGTATCTGAAGCTTCAGGCGCTAAAACAGATGCAAGAACTTTTGAATTAACCTCATCAAATACCACCTTAACCACATACTCAATGTAGTCATCCTCAGCAAGCTTCTCAGTGGAATTAACTAATACCTCTGTATGAGGACAAAATTCTCGCACCAGCGTCCAAATATCATATTCAAAATCTACTCTTTTTAAATCAATTAATATTGCCACTTATGTCTCTCCGATACCATTTCTTTTCTTCATCTATGGTAGTTGTATCTCCATGTCCTGGAAACACTTCCATACCACCATCCAACACTAACAATTTATCTAATATTGAGCGAATTATTGTTCCTCCACTTCCTGTAGGTAAATCTGTTCTTCCATAGCTATGATAAAATATGGTGTCTCCACTAAATAATCTATCTTTTTTTTCATCACTTACTATATAACAACAGCTTCCTACCGTATGACCTGGAGTATGAATAACCTTAACCTTAAAACCTGCTATCTCAAATTCTTGGCTATCCTTTAGAGGTCTATCCACTATAACGCTATTCGCTTCATCAAAATGCGCTGAAAGATTTAGCATAATATCCTTGGCCACATCTACTTCAGCCTCATGAGCATACACATCAACACTATAATGTTTTTTTAAAGCATTAGTCGCTCCTATATGATCAAAATGACCATGTGTAAGGAGCAAGGCCTTTATGCTAACCCCAAGTCTTGTCACCAAATCTATAATCTTCTCTGGCGAGTCGGCCGGGTCAATAATAAAACCTTCTTTTGTATTATCATCATATAACACATAACAATTTGTACCGCATATACTAAGTACAATTGATTTTACGCTCAATAAGCCCATCTAAAACAGCCTCCTTAATAAGATGCTCTCACAATATCAAGTACAGAATCTACCATACGAATCTTATCTACAAGCTTATTAAGCTCATCCTTGCCACCAATCATAAATGACATAGATATAGTTGCAATCTCCTGCTTGCTTGTTCTACTATTCATACTCTGTACATCTATATTTCTCTCAGTAAATATCTTAGAAATATCTGCAAGAAGTCCAGTTCTGTTATTACAGAATATCTGTATCTCCACAAGATACTTCTCTCCCTTCTCTCTCTCCTCCTGCCAGTCAGCTTCCATAAGTCTAACTCTCTCTGATTCTTGGAGATTCATTACATTGACACAATCTGTTCTATGAATAGAGATTCCTCTACCTCTTGTAATAAAGCCTACAATCTCATCTCCTGGAACTGGATTACAACACTTAGAGAAACGAACAGATACATCATGCACACCCTTTACTACAATTCCTCCTCTAGACTTAGCAACCATCTTCTTAGTCTTGGCAATCTCTGCAATCTCTTCAAGAATCTGCTCATTAGTAAGGGGTTTTTTATTCTTCTTCTCATACTCCTCTATGAGTCGGTTTATTACATGGCCTTCCTTGATGCTTCCATGACCTATAGCAGCAAGTACTGCATTCCATTCCTTTAAATTATACTTAGCAAGCACCTTAGCCACAAATTCATGCTTAGTAAGATCGCTAATATTAACACCCTTCATCTTACAATAGCGCTCTATAAGTTCTCTGCCCTTAACTATATTATCTTCTTTAAATTCCGACTTAAACCACTGGTTAATCTTATTCTTAGCCTGAGAGCTCTTAACAATGTTAAGCCAGTCTCTACTTGGTCCCTTAGAATTCTGAGAAGTAATAATCTCAATTCGATCACCATTTTGTATCTTGTAATCTATATTTACTATCTTACCATTTACTCTAGCACCAACCATCTTGTTGCCAACAGCACTATGAATACTATATGCAAAATCAATAGGTGTTGAACCATTTGGAAGATTCTTAACATCTCCAGATGGTGTAAAGCAATATACATCCTCTGTAAATAAATTAAAGTCACTCTTTATAACACTTAAAAATTCCTTATTGTCAGAAAGATTATTCTGCCACTCAAGGATTTCTCTAAGCCAACTAAGCTTCTCCTCTTCCTTATCTGGAGTATGCTTGCCGTTAGGGTCCTCCTTATACTTCCAATGGGCTGCGATACCATTTTCAGCGGTCTTATGCATCTCTTCTGTACGAATCTGAATCTCAAATGGCTGTCCATTTGGTCCAATTAGTGTCGTATGCAACGACTGATACATGTTCGACTTTGGCATAGCAATATAATCCTTGAATCTTCCTTGGATAGGTTTATAATGCTCATGAATAATACCCAGAGCAGCATAACAATCCTTTACCGAATCAACGATTATTCTAACTGCGAATAAATCTAAAATCTGATCAAACTCCTTATTCTGATTTATCATCTTCTTGTAGATACTAAAGATATGCTTCATACGTCCATATACTCTAGACTTAATACCAGCATCCTTCATAAGGTTATCTACTTCTATTACCAGATTCTTTATCATAAGTTCGCCGGAGCTCAGCTTAACATTTCTCTGATAAGCAATATCTGCAAATTTATCTGGCTCAAGATACTTAAGAGCCAAATCATCAAGCTCAACCTTAATCTTAGAAATACCAAGTCTATCTGCTATTGGCGCATAAATATCCATAGTTTCTCTAGACTTTTCAACCTGTTTAGCAGGGCTCTGATACTCCATAGTTCTCATATTATGAAGTCTATCTGCAAGCTTAATAAGGATAACTCTTATATCCTTACCCATGGCTAAAAACATCTTTCTAAGATTCTCTGCTTGTATCTCTATCTTATCTGCTGAATATGACACCTGAGTAAGCTTTGTTACACCATCAACAAGAAGGGCAACCTCTGCTCCAAACATCTCAGTAATCTCTTCAAGGGTAAACACTGTATCCTCAACCACATCATGAAGAATACCAGCAATAATTGTCTCCTTATCTAGCTCAAATTCAGCTAAGATAATAGCTACTGACAATGGATGAATAATATATGGTTCTCCTGAACGTCTCTTCTGCTCCTTGTGGGCATCATCAGCAAGCTTATATGCTTTTTCGATTAAAGATATCTCATCAGATGGATGATACTTTTTAATCATAGCAATAAGCTTCTCATATAATTCAGTCGGATTCTCGTACTCTTCCGGCGATTTAATTTTCGGTATTACTATTTCAATTTTTTCGTCTGCCATAGGATACGCCTCACTTTGTCCAAAATGTATGTTTAAATCATTCTAACTATTTTCCAGGATATACAATCACTGACTGTACATTCTGTCCTTCTAACTTCTTACGTCCCTCTAATCCTGCAAGCTCCATTAAAAATACTGAGCCTACAACCTCACCACCAAGCTGTGTTATAAGCTTAATGATAGCTTCTATAGTTCCACCTGTAGCCATAAGATCATCTACAATAACAACCTTCTGTCCTGGCTTAATAGCATCCTTATGAATCTCTATTGTAGCTGTACCGTACTCCAACTCATATTCCATAGAAACAGTTTCACAAGGTAGCTTACCCTTCTTACGAACCGGAATAAAAGGCTTATGAAGATTATACGCAATAGGAACTCCAAATATAAAACCTCTAGACTCAGGTCCAACTACCACATCAAACTCTAAATCCTTGATTTTCTCTTGCATAAGATCAATGGCAAGATGTAGACCATCTGCATCCTGTAATACACTAGTTACATCTCTAAATATAATACCTTCTTCTGGGAAATCAGGTATGCTTCTAACGTAATCTTCAATCTTCTTCATAGGAAACTCCAACCTTTCTAGAAATTATCAACACTCTATTCAACGGATTGCTACGCGCTTAGCGCTCTCGCAATCCTACACAATATTCGCATATCGTGGCGCTTACGCTCCACTTTTATGCTCATATTGTGGCGTGTCAAAAAGTCATTAAACCACTTTTGTGCAAGCACAAGTGGTTTATGACCTTTTGTCACTTGAATAATATATTTTATCACTCTTTTCGCCATTTAACAATAGTTGTTGACAATTATTTGCACAGTTCTTCTGCCATTATACTCATTTATATCTGGATAATATATTATGGACAATACAATGTCGTTTGGTATATTCATTTTTGCCTTTCTAATCTGCTCTTCCCCAAATTTATTTTGTAAGAATTCCATAAATGCTGGATAAATAGATGAAAACACTAAAGCATCAACCATTTTTCCCGAATCATCACTCACTGTAAGCTTGCACATATTTTGATTAGTTCCCATAACCTTTAGGGACTTAACCTTTACATTTTTACTTGCAAATACAGGTTTTTCATTTCCCTTTCCAAACGGTTCTAATAATGCCAACTGATTAATAAGTTCTTCTGTAGCATATGCAAATGGCAT
>JAFOCU010000231.1 GCA_017381055.1 Lachnospiraceae bacterium | reverse complement strand
TTAACAACAAATACAGCCTACGATACTTCAGCTACTAACTTTCCACCTTCAACCTTCACAACAATAATATCCCCTTCGCGTACACCGTCCGCAAGTATAACTCTCGCCGCCAATGTCTCTACATTCTTCTGAAGGTATCTCTTAAGAGGACGAGCACCATACATAGAATCATATCCATGCTCTACTACAAATTCCTTTGCTTCCTCTGTAAGTTCTATGCTTATCTGACGCTCACTTAATCTCTTATTAATATCCTTAATAAGAAGTGTAACTATTCCAGATATATCACCCTTAGTTAACGGCTTAAACATTATTATCTCATCTAATCTATTTAAGAATTCTGGTCTAAATGACGCTCTAAGTTGCTCCATAACCATTTCTTCGCTCTCTGAACGAATATTACCATCCTCATCTATTCCTTCTAAAAGATATGATGAGCCAATATTAGATGTAAGTATAATAATAGTATTCTTAAAATCTACACATCTTCCTTGAGAATCTGTGATTCTTCCATCATCAAGAACCTGAAGCAATACATTAAATACGTCTGGATGGGCCTTTTCTATCTCATCGAATAATACTACAGAATAAGGCTTTCTTCTCACTGCCTCTGTAAGCTGACCACCCTCATCATAACCAACATATCCTGGAGGCGCTCCTACTAATCTAGATACTGAGTGCTTCTCCATATACTCAGACATATCGATTCTGACCATATTTGCTTCATTATCAAATAAATTCTCTGCTAAGGACTTAGCAAGTTCTGTCTTACCTACACCTGTAGGTCCTAAGAACAAGAAAGAACCAATTGGCTTACTTGGATCCTTTATACCTGCCTTTGAACGAATGATAGCTTCTGTTACCTTTTCTACACCTTCATCCTGTCCAACTACTCTCTTATGAAGCTCATCAGCTAAATTAAGAGTCTTTTGTCTTTCTGATTCTGTAAGCTTAGTAACAGGTATACCTGTCCAGCGAGATATAATCTTAGCAATTTCTTCCTCAGTAACACTTTCTCTAATAAGAGACAAATCCTGATTTTTAATCTTTTCTTCCTCTATCTCAAGTTGTTTTTGAAGAGTTGGAATCCTGCCATATTGTATCTCTGCCACTTTTTCCAAATCATAATTTCTCTGAGCAATCTTCATCTCATTATTAGCTGTTTCTATGTCTTCTCTTAACTTACTAAGCTTGTCTACAGATGCCTTTTCATTCTCCCAAGTAGCAAGCTTGTTTTTGAACTCATCTCTAATCTGAGCCAATTCCTTGCCAAGAGATTCTAATCTATCCTTACTTAAACTATCTGTTTCCTTCTTTAATGCTGCCTCCTCTATCTCAAGCTGCATTACTTTTCTTCTTATATCATCTAGCTCTGTAGGCATAGAATCAAGCTCTGTCTTTATAAGAGCACAAGCTTCATCCACCAAATCAATGGCCTTGTCTGGCAAGAATCTATCTGTAATATATCTATTAGAAAGCATAGCTGCTGATACCAACGCTGAGTCTGTAATCTTAACTCCATGGAATACCTCATAGCGCTCCTTCAATCCACGAAGTATTGAAATCGTATCCTCTACTGTAGGTTCATCTACTAATACCGGTTGGAAACGGCGTTCTAATGCCGGATCCTTTTCAATATACTTTCTATACTCATCTAGTGTAGTTGCTCCTATACAATGAAGTTCTCCTCTAGCAAGCATTGGTTTTAACATATTTCCAGCATCCATTGCTCCATCTGTCTTGCCTGCACCAACTATAGTATGAAGCTCATCAATAAATAATATAATTTCTCCTTCACTTTTCTTCACTTCATCAAGCACTGCTTTAAGACGTTCTTCAAATTCACCTCTATACTTTGCTCCCGCCACAAGAGCTCCCATATCAAGAGCAAATACTTTCTTATCCTTAAGTCCCTCTGGCACATCACCTTGAACTATTCTCTGAGCCAAGCCCTCTACTGCAGCTGTCTTACCTACACCAGGCTCACCTATAAGAACCGGATTATTCTTAGTCTTTCTAGACAATATTCTTATAACGTTTCTTATCTCACTATCTCTTCCTATAACTGGGTCAAGCTTTTGATTTCTAGCTCTTTCCACCAAATCCACACCATATTTACTAAGAGTATCATAAGTTGCTTCTGGGTTATCCGATGTAACTTTTTGATTTCCTCTCACTGTAGCAAGCGCCTGCAAAAATCTTTCTCTTGTAATACCATACTCACCAAAGAATTCCTTCATAGCACGATTTGGATTTTTTATAAGAGTCAAAAAGATATGTTCTACCGAAACATACTCATCGCCCATAGCCTTAGCTTCGTTTTCCGCCGTAACTAGCACTTTATTCAAATCATTACTTATTCGTAATTCTCCGCCCTGTACCTTAGGCTTCTTCTCTATAAAATCCACTATACGATTCTGAAAATGATTAAGATCAATCTCCATCTTTTCTATCATCTTAGGTATAAGACCATCAGACTGATTAACCAAAGCGCATACTAAATGTTCTTGGTCCATCTCTTGATTACCATACTCGTAAGCTAATTTTTCGATATCTTGGATAGCTTCCATAGATTTCTGTGTAAACTTATTAATATTCATGTTATACGCCTCCTTTTTGTAAAAACCTGTAACAAACTAATTGTAACCTTGTTCATTCCGCCCTCTGTTTATTATATTTACCACTTTTTTCTACGCTTAGTCATCACATGATAAATATAAAATCAAAACACCTATATAACGACAAAACGGCTATGTAAGCTTCCTTACATAACCGTAATATATCACTTGTTGTTAGCACTGTCAATAGGTGAGTGCTAATTTATTTATTCCACCCTAATTTTCTTTATTCTCCACTACATAACTAAACTTTCCAAAGTTGTATTGTTCCTTAGTCTTTGTAATTTCACCATACTCTATAGCCTGTGTCGGACAATTTCCAATACACGCCATACAATGAGTACAATTATCGTCCCAAACTGGCTTGCCATCCTGTAATGTAACATTATTAAGCGGACATAGCTTTACACATTTACCGCATCCAACACATTTATCTGTATAAAAGAAATCCTTCGTCTTAAACTTATACTTACACCAAACAGGATTAAATGGCAATGTAATAAGTGTTTCAAACAAGAAAACATGTCTAGCTTTAAGTTTTTCTCCAGCCTTAATCTTCTCTACGACTGGTCCTATCATATCCCTAGAATTAAGAATTCTCTCTTCAACTTCCTTTGTTTCAAGCATTGGATAAGAATCATTTGCCACATAATTTCTAGGCATTTTAAACTCTGCATGACCACGATAATTCATTTTCTTCTTACGAATTATGCGTTTGGCAAGCTGTCCTGAAATACCACAGTAACCACCACTAGTAAATATAAAGTACACATCCTTACT
>JAFOCU010000230.1 GCA_017381055.1 Lachnospiraceae bacterium | reverse complement strand
TATTACATTTGATGAGGAAAAGAACGAACTTATCTTTCCAGCTAAGCTTAAATTAGCATATAGCAAGTGGAACGATAGAAAGGAAGTCAGTGAGTTCAAATTATCATTAGCTAATATCCCAGCAGAAGTTTACAGCTATCTTGACAAGGTTTATTCAGAAGTCGGAAAGAAATATCAACCAAATTGGTATAAGGAACAAACTGGACAGATGATGCTTAAATCTCGTTTCGATTTTAATATCAGAGATTATAATGGTAAGACAATTAAGCTTCAGCAGTTTATCGATAATGGTTTAGTATCTAATGCAGAAGTTAAAGTTAAAATCAGACTCAAAGAGAATGCGATCTATCCTGTAGCAATGACAATCGAGCAGAAGGGTGAACTTGTTGACATGTTTGAAGGTATGTGATTCAGGAGGATATATTATGAAGGGTTTTATAATCTTTCTAATGTTTGCAGTATGTATAATTACATGTGTTTTGATACTAATGAATGCCAGTGGGATAATCCCACTGGTATCTTGTATCGTAATTATAGCACTAGCAATAACATTAGATATAATACAAAATAAAGAAGATCAGGAGGATTGATATGTCTGAATTAGAAATGTTAGCAAAATTTACTGTTGAAAATAATGGTAAATGGATGTTACTTGAAGAGCAAGGAGATTGTAAATTATTTGAATCAACAAAACCTTTTGAATTCAATCACTATTATTATAATACTACACCTGTTTATCAAATATTTATTAATGGTAAACGTGTACTAGCAACAACTAATTATAGTGAAGCATATCAATGTTATTTAAATTATTTATTGGAGGATTGATATCATGGATAGATATGACAAAAAATTTCAAAAGTATTTACTGGGAGAAGCACTAAAGGATAATAATGCTTTTATGGATCCTATGGATTATAAAGCAGATGAAACATGTTGGTTATCAGATGGAAAAGTTATCAAAGGAATTCATAAGGATGAAACATTCCTACATTTGACAAGATATAATCTAACACAATTAGTTTATAAAACTTATGGTAACATTGAAGAAATTCCTGAACCTTATCATTATTGCAAGGTCAAAGGAATTAAAAATCTATGCTTAAAAGTAAATGATTCCTTATTTATAGATTCTAAGTATCTTGGCTTTTTCGATATGGAAAAATCAATACTATACAATACTGGAGAAGGAATTATCCTTGTTACAGAAGATGATAGAGTCTCAGGAGCAATATTAGGAATTAAAGGGAAGGAGATGGAGTGATGAGAAAATATCTCATAAAAATAAAGTTAATTGATGGCTATTATTATGCTTACCTAGCCGACAATTTCATTGTAGTTGATAGCAAGTTAGAAATTATCATTGATAAATCAGTAATAAGCTATGATTTTAATTTAATAGGTAGTTTATCAATAATAAATCAGGAGGAAGACAAATGATAACAATCTTCGTCATAGCCAACACTTCCAACAAAAACTATGAATACCTCTGCGACCTAAAAGGAAGAGCCAAGACGGCTCTTCCTGTTGGTACAAAGGCTAAAATAATCTTCCCATCTGCAATACATTCTGACTTCTACCTTCTCAGAGATTTGAAGAGGATATCAGAGGTTGATAAGGTGATTATTTTGGAAGATGGTCATACAGATATCTATACAGATATTCTTATCTATCATTTTAATGCATTAATAGATGCATACGCTATGTATATTTAAAAGGAGGTGCATAACATGGGATTATTTCTGAATTCCCGTTTCCAAACAGAAGCTTCAGGAGTCAATCGACTCCTGAATTCTTATGCTGAAAGATTTGGAACTCAATCAGAGACTTATCAGAGTCTTGCATCAGATGTTAAAAGCTGGTTGCCAGTAGAGAATACTCGATTTAAAAATGGAGTTTTACAGATTGCTAAACCAGTATCACTGCAGAAACAAGGAATCACTCTAGATCAGCTTACCCAAGTCAGAGAAGACAATCCAACATATGGAGAAAAGAAAAAGGAATATGAAGAGGACTTTAATCAGCAAGATGAGATTGATTCAATTGAAGAATATATCAATCTTATGACTTCTCTAGAAAAGAATATGGATGAAGTGCTTGGAAAACTATATATCTTGGAGAAGTCAAAAGATGATGAAACAAGTGAACTCGCTTCTGAATATCATCAGATGCTTATGGAGAATCGTCCAAAAGATTATTCTGAATTATTTAATATGATTCAAT
>JAFOCU010000229.1 GCA_017381055.1 Lachnospiraceae bacterium | reverse complement strand
ATATATTGGGGAATGGAGAAGATGAATAAAAAATTGAATAACAAAGGTTTTTCACTTGTTGAGCTTATCATTGTAATTGCTATAATGGTAGTGCTTATTGGCGTTTTGTCTGCGACTATACTTAAGTACATGGATCGTACTAAATATGGCAAGGATATGAGTGGACTTGACTCGTTACATACAGCGGTACAGGCCTATATAGGAGATCCAGAGGCAGTGACTCCAAGTGGTGTGGTTTCTCTTAAGACACTTATGATGGGAGATGGAACTACAGTATATGATCCAAATGGTGTGATTGCATCAGTATTAACAGAAAGTTTTAAGATAACAAAGTCTGGAAATACAATTACTGGATGTACTTTTGTTGGAGAATCTAACGTGTTTAAGGATATTGATTGGGATGATATTCTTGTGGATATTTCGGAGGGCGCTATTTCCATAGTGGCACCTGTGAATGAAGGATTCAATTCTAAGTATATTCCTTATACGGTAGGAAAGCACGAATGGACAGATGCTGAAAAAGTGAAAGAAAACTAAAAAATTATTCCGTAAAGTATACAAATTTATTTTTTTGTGGTATAATACCATATTAAGAGAAGAACGTAGACTTGTGGAACCTGAGGCTACGTGAAGCGTTAGGTTCTGCAAGTCTTTTTTATTGTTGATTCATAAAGTTTTATGCAATTGAAGGAGGAGAAAGCATGGCGAAGGCAGGTAAAGAGATTTTAGTAGTTACGGAGTATATTAATGAATATTTAGCGGGTAAGAAACCGGCAAAGCCGATGGTGGCAGATAAGAGTGTTCAAGAACTTTTGATGTGTATTGATACATTGGTATCTCAAGGTAATCGTATGGCTGATTCGTCTAAGCAGGTGCTTGAAGCGGTTAGTACATTATCTACATTTGATGTTAAGTTATCACATATGTCTACAGGTCTTATGAATGTTTCAGGAAGACTTTCAGATTTGAGTGAATCGAATCTTGCGGTAGTAGAGGAAACAACAGCGACTATTAGTCAGGTTAATGATAATATTGATGCTACAACAGACACATTGCAGGAGCTTGCGGATCATTCAGAGAATTTAGCAGAAAAAAATAACGAGAGCCGTGAGGTATTACAAGAAGTTGAAGAGCTTAAGGAAACAGTGCTTAACAATTCTCAGAACTTAAAGGTTAATATGCAAGAACTTGCAACAATGGTTCGTGGAATTGAGGACATCGTTGAAAGTGTTCAAAAGATTGCTAATCAGACAAATCTTCTTTCACTTAATGCTTCTATTGAGGCAGCTAGAGCTGGTGAACAGGGACGAGGCTTTGCGGTAGTAGCAGATCAGGTAAGAATTCTTGCTGATGATACAAAAGCACAGCTTGAAAATATGAAAGAATTCGTTGTTAAGATTTATGAGGCTACACAGCATGGTACAGATGCTATGGAGCGTTCACTAAATTCTATCGATGAAATGAGTGTTAAGATTGATACGGTTAACCAGACAGTTGGTAGCAATATTGATATGCTCAAAGAAGTTACAGATTCTGTTGCTGACATTAGCCATAGAATGCAGAATATTAGAAATGCTACATCAGAGGTTAACAAGGCAATGGAGCAGTGTAGCTATGATGCAGAGCAGCTTACACAGATGACTAAGAATATTAGTCAGGATGCTAAGGAGAGTGTAACTTATGCTAAGACAGTTGAAACAATAGATAATAGTCTTACAGATACTGTTACATATATGTATAAGGGTCTTGATGAAGGAATTGCTATGATTCCAAATGTTGAGCTTAGAGATGTAATCGCTAAGGCAAAGACAGCTCATATGACATGGATTGAGACAATGACAACAATGGTTGAAAATATGAAGGTTGATGCTATTCAGCTTAAGCATAGAAAGTGTATGTTTGGTCATTTCTATTATGCAATTAAGGTTAGACATAGCTCGTTACTTGATACTTGGAAGGTTATAGCTGATGTACATAAGGAGTTCCATTTACAGGGTAGAAAAGCAATTGAGGCTATTGAAGCAGAGAATTCAGATGCAGCTAGAAAAGTACTTCAGACAGCTATTAATCTTTCGGATAAGCTTATGAATATACTTGATGAATTAGATAGTAAGGTTCAGAAGCTTGAGGATAATGGAGAAGTAGCAGTTTAATAGTATTGAATAATATGTAGAAAATAGAAAATACTGAGATATGGGTTATATAACATATCTCAGTATTTTTGTTTGTATATAGGAAAGCTGAAATTTATAATTCAACTAAGCTTGCACCCCATGTGAGACCGCCACCAAAGCCAGAGAATACCACTCTTTTAGCGTCTTTTAATGTGCCGTTTTTACGAAGCTCATCAAAGAGAATTGGAATACTAGCAGCTGAAGTGTTTCCATATTTATTTAAGTTTACAGGTAATTTATCTGGTGAAACGCCTAGGCGTTTAGCAACAGATGAAATAATACGCACATTAGCCTGATGAAGAATATAATAATCTATATCGTCAGCGCCTAAAGAAGCTTTATCAAGCACAGCGCTAATACATTCAGGAACCTTAGTGACAGCGAACTTAAATACTTCCTGTCCATCCATATGCATATAATAATCATCGGTCATAATATTAGTTTCGTCTTTGTTTACTAGCATATTTTTTAGTAAAGTAGCACCACCAGTTAATACATGTCCCTTAGAACCGTCAGAACCAGAAACAGAGTAGTATGCCTTTGTATCGTCGACTGTTACAACCATAGCACCAGCACCATCACCAAAAAGTACGCAAGAAGAACGGTCTGACCAGTCCACAATTTTGGATAAAGTCTCTGCACCGATAACAAGAATGTTTTTGCACATACCACTTGAAAGATATGCATTTGCTGTGTTTAATGCAAATAAGAAACCAGAGCATGCGGCGTTTAAATCAAAGCAAGTTGCATTAATTGCGCCAATGTTTTTCTGAATAATACTTGCGTTATTTGGCAACATTGAATCAGGAGTCATAGTTGCAAGAAGTATCATATCAATGTCTGTTGCATTTATATTAGCATCTTCCATAGCAAGTATAGCTGCCTTGCTAGCAATATCAGAGACGCCTTCACCATCTGAAATATGACGAGTAGAAATACCAGTTCTTGAACTGATCCATTCGTCATTAGTATCTACAATTTTTGATAAATCATCGTTGGAAACTATAGTTTTTGGTACATAGTGACCACTGCCTAATATTTTCATTAGAAACTCCATTCTGCCAAAGGGCTTTATAAATAAGTTAGTTGTAATCAACAAAATCATGTCAATCAAATTAGTTTGATTATCAAAGTATATTATTATAAAGGTAATTTGTCAATACTATGATTACAAATTGCTATTATTTTTGAGGGATTTATGTTAGAATATCTAAGAGTATGACCAAATATTCGGGGGCTGAAGACGTATGTATATAAAAAGTAATCGAATAAATTTAATATTTCGTATAACATATCTTTTCATATGTGGCTTCGGTATTGTTAGACATTTGAGCTTGCATGACAAGATTAAGAATATAAATATGCTATCTTATTTTACAATACAGAGTAATATAGTATGTTTTTTTGTAATGCTTTGGAGCATAGGTCATTCATTTATATCTATTAAGAGAAAGATGTACCGTAACTACGCAAGAATACATTTGTTTTTAAAGGGTTTAGCTCTTCTTATGATTACAATAACATTTCTTACCTATAATTTGGTTTTAACAGGTACAGGTTTTAGTATGACAAAGGGCTTTAGCGCAGGCTTGTCTTTAAATGATAAGATTGTTCATTTTATAGTGCCAGCTCTTACTTGGATAGAGTTTTTGGTGTTCCAGCCAAAGGGAAGCTTTAAGGTTGTAGATCCTTTAAGATGGTTGCTGGCGCCAGTTTGTTATTTTATTTTTATTATGATAAAGGCTAGATATGTAAAGCCGGCTACTTATGGTATTGGTATAAAGAGATATCCATACTTTTTTATGGATGTGGAAACTTATGGACCATGGTATGTTATAAAATATGTTTTGATATTTACAGTAGTTACGCTGGTAATAGGTTATATTATCAGGACCATTGATTTTATTCTGGGAATGATTTATACTAAAGTGCAAAAATTTAGGTTGAAAAGACGCGCGGCAAGGAGAAAAAGATGTTAAAAATACAAGAGAATATGCTTGATATAGATACTTATATGAATTTACGAGCAGCGGTTGGTTGGAAAGTGTTAAAGGAGGAACAAGCACTTTTAGCACTTAAAAATAGCATATTTACTGTAACAGCATCTATTGATGACAAGGTCGTAGGTATGGGAAGAATGGTTGGTGATGGCGCAGTTATCTGTTATATACAGGATTTGGTTGTTCATCCTTCCTATCAGAAGTTAGGTGTAGGAGAGGCACTTATGAATAGTTTATTAGACCATGCCCATAAGCTTAAATTAGAGGGTACAGAGTTGATGCTGTGTCTTATGTGTGCCAAAGGACGTGAAGGATTTTATGAGAAGTATGGTTTTATAGGAAGACCTACTGATAAACTTGGCCCAGGTATGATAATGTACCTTAATGAAGATTAAGTTAATAACATATTGATATAGAAGAAACAGATTACATAAGGAATGGAGAAGGGTATGATAAAGCTATATTTTATCAGGCATGGAAGGCAAAATAGTGGGTTGTGCAATGTGAACGTACCACTTGATGATGCTGGAATTAGACAGGCGAAGCTAGTAGCAAAACGTTTGCGTACGTATGAAATTGATAAGTTATATTGTAGCCATCTTATAAGGGCTAGGGAAACAGCTGAATATATAGGAAATGAGTTGGAATTGGAGCCAATCATTGAGGAAGATTTAAGAGAAATATCCTTTGGAGATATGGAAGGTCTTGATGATGTGCAGATAAAGGAAAGATTTGCGGATTTTCTTGTGGAGAGAAAGAAGGCAAAGGAAGATATTCCTAATCCGGGAGGAGAATCAGGACAGGATGTTTATAATAGAGCTATGCCTGTTATAAGAAGAATTATAGAGGATGCCAAAGAAAATCATTGTAAAAATATAGCTATAGTCAGTCATGGTGGTCTTATAAGAAGTGTGGTAGCGGGTGTTTTAGAAGCGCCATTTGCGAAGAAACTTTGTATAGGAAAAGATTTGGAGAATTGTAGCATAACAGAGATAAATTATGATGAGGAGACTGGTAACTTCATCGTTGAGAGGGTCAATGATTATGCT
>JAFOCU010000228.1 GCA_017381055.1 Lachnospiraceae bacterium | reverse complement strand
TGATACAGAGACTTTGTGTTTTGAAGAAAATGGAGAGTTTCGATATTCATGTGCCTGTGGCAATCCAGTAAACGATGCAGATATGGTGGAATCATATACATATGATGATGAAACAAAAGTGTTTACATTGAATTGTTATGAAGACATAGAGGGTATGATAACAGAAATAAAATTGATTAGCTGTGATGGCGAAAAATTGGAATTAGATTTTGATGGAGAAGTTCGAGAGTTTGTTGTAGAAGACAGTCAAGTTGGAAATGAGTAGGATGAAGGTACGGCATTGGCTGTACAAATTTAGGAGCACTCTTAGGTGGAAATCTGAGAGTGCTTTTGGTATAATTGTGGATACGTTATTGAGAGATAATAAAGAGATTAATTGTTAAAATGTAGGGAGTTTATGAAAGGGGGAATTAAGATATATGTTAGAATTACGAAAGATGAATTACGAGGATATAATAGAGCAATGGAAATATATAACTGCATTACCAACAGACGAAAATGGTTTAACAAATCTATATGAGGGTGTTTCTTTGGAAGGATATAGAGACACTGTATTGCCAGAACTTATGATGCATGAAAATCCAATAAATATGCCAGAGTGGTTTGTGCCTGAAACATATTATTATCTATGGGATGATAATGTATTGGTTGGAGAATTTAGAATTAGGCATTATTTAACAGATGCTTTGAAAATAGGAGCTGGACATATAGGATACAGCATAAAAAAGGAATTTAGACGTAAAGGATATGGAACAAAGGGATTGAAACTAACTTTGGAGTTGGCGCGACAGATTGTTCCAGAGGACGAAATATATTTGCGTGTATTGAAAAGTAATATTCCATCTTTTAAGGCCATTAGCAATAATGGAGCATATATAGCAGGTGAAGATGAAGAACATTATTTGATGAGAGTGAAGAAATAATAGATTATAAGCAATGGGATAAGATTAATTATTATTTATTGCTAGATGAATTATTTTAGATGGGAAATTTAAAAGGGTTATAAATAATTGGTGGTAGAGTTAGGAGGTGCATTTATGCTGGAGTTTGGAATGCCAACTTTAATAGAAAATAGAACTCTTGAGGATAACATTAATCTGTGCAAGGAATTAGGATTATCTTTTCTTGAATTGAATATGAATTTTCCAGAGTATCAAATTGACAAAATAGAGTATGTAGACTGGTTTTATAAAAAAGCTGATGATGCAGGTATTTATTATACAATTCATTTAGATGAAAACCTCAATGTTGCAGACTTTAATCCATTGGTTAGAGATGCTTATTTGGAAACTGTACGACGTACAATAGAAGTGGCAAAACATTTTGTGGATTTGAAGAATAAGTATGGAAAAAATGGACAACCATTAACAATTAATATGCATATGCATCATGGAATATATATCACATTGCCAGAGAAAAAGGTTCAAATATATGAAAGGAATTTTGATGTATATATGGAGTATATTTTGAATTTTATTAAGGCATGTGAAGATTGGATTGGACATGCAGACATACAGATTGCTATTGAAAACACTAATGGATTTCGTGAATATGAAAAAATGGCAATAGAAAAAATGTTAGAAAGTGACTGTTTTGTTTTGACTTGGGATATAGGGCATTCAAAAGCAACAGGAGAAGTTGATGTGCCATTTATTTTAAGTCATAAAAATAAGATAAGTCATTTTCATATTCATGATGGAAGCGAAAATCCGCAAAGAAATCATTTGGCATTAGGTGATGGAGAAATAGATTTGATAGAGCGTTTGGATATGGCGAAAGCATGTAATGGCAGATGTGTTTTAGAGACCAAAACTATAGATGCGTTAAAGAAGTCGGTGGCATGGTTGAAAGAGGAATGACAGGTGAGAATATGATGGAATGGATAAATATTTTTGGTACAGTATTTATAATGGTAATTATGGTGCCTAATATTGTTTTTGCATTGAAGTGCAGAGAGGGTTTTAAAAATGATTGGAAGCAGAGTAACTGTAAAAATTGACAGACCAATGGGTAGTTATCATCCAAAGCATAAGGATATATATTATCCGATAAACTATGGATATATAGAAGGAATTATGGCTCCAGATGGAGAGGAGCAAGATGCTTATGTATTAGGGGTGGATGGTCCGGTTCAGGAATTTACTGGAATTGTTATTGCGATTATACATAGATATGATGATGTCGAAGAAAAGTGGGTTGTTGCACCTAAAGAAATGATGTTTACTAGGGACGAAATTGAGAAACAGGTGCATTTTCAAGAGCAATACTTTAAATCGGAAATAAGAATGTAGGAAGAGATAAGAAGAATGTTTCTGTTGCGGTTTATATGGCACAGTAAATGGCACAAGAAATAAATTTACATTTCTACCCCTTCGTGTTATAGTAAATAATGGTTTAAATAACAACAATTATATTCAAAGGAGACATATAAAATGAAATTAGGTATCGTTATAAATTGACGATTCCGATGTATGTTTATATAGCTTCATAAAGCTAGATAAAGCTTGATGGTTCAAGCGTTAGAGTGAGTTTTGAAAAGGATAAAAGTCGATATATTTTTATGTAACTACTCAGATAATTGGTAC
>JAFOCU010000227.1 GCA_017381055.1 Lachnospiraceae bacterium | reverse complement strand
ATAATTATATTATCAATTAATCAATATCTAACTGTACTGTATAATCTTCATAATCATCATTATCATCACTTGATGAACCGATTACATCTACCTCACTAGCATTAGCTGCAAGATTCTCCATATCTGGCTCCTCTGGTGGATTAAGCTCTGATCTATTAGCAACTACCACATCTAAGCTTGTCTGAAGTGACTTCATATACTCATTATACTTATTTGTAATATTCTCCATTGAATGAGAGATAATATTCTGAAGATCACCAAGACAATCATCAGTATACTGCATAGCACCCATACGAATGTTGTTAGCATCGTTTGTTGCACTATCAAGTATAGCCTGTGCCTGTTTTGTAGCCTTCTGAACTACTTCATTAGCCTGCACATAAGCCTGCTGCATAATCTCATGCTCACTTACAAGAGCTGATGTCTGAGCCATAGCCTCCTGAAGCATAGCCTCAGCCTTCTGCTTAGCATCTACAAGAATAGCATCACGATTTGCTATAATCTTCTGATACTTTTTAATCTCATCAGGTGTTTTTAATCTAAGCTCTGCTAAAAGCTCCTCGATTTCATCCTTATTAACTACAATATTTGTCTTTGATAAAGGCTGAAATCTACAATTATCAATATAATCTTCAATTTCTGTAATAATTTGTTCAATTCTACTATTCATTTTTCTTCTCCTTTTAGGAATGTACTAATGTAGATTTTACACTACTTTGCCTAATTTGACAACCTTAAAGATTTCCATAGTACCAAGTTCCTATTTGGTATTAAATTTTTCTTTTAATTTCTGTGCTACATATGGCACTACGAACTTATTTATATCACCATTTAAGCTAGCTATTTCTCTTACAGTTGTAGAACTCAAGAATGAATATTCTATACTTGTAGGTATAAATATTGTATCTGCCCCTTCATACAATGCTCTATTAGTTTGAGCCATCTGTAATTCATAGTCAAAGTCTGTTATAGCTCTAAGACCTCTTACAATTGTATTCGCATTATTTTCTTTGGCAAAATCTACTAACAATCCATCAAAAGACTTAATCTCTACATTTGGAATGTCCTTTGTTACTTCCCTTAACATCTCTTCTCTTTCTTCGATTGTAAATAGTCCCTTTTTAGCACTATTTTTTAGTACACCGACAATAAGCAAATCCGTCATCTTAGCAGCTCTTTTTATTATATCAATATGACCTAATGTAACTGGGTCAAAACTTCCCGGATAAATAGAAATACTCATATAACCTCCTATATATATGCACTATATTTCAATAAACATATGCACATTAGTTTTATATTCTTTACGCTTAATCACTTTATACCCCATATCTTCAAGATATTCAAATCCTGTCTCTGTGGATGCTTCTACTATAATTGTAGTATATTCATCAACCAAAGAGGTACCTTTAAGCTTTTCTAAAACCCTTAGTTCTAGCTCCATATTATATGGTGGATCCATAAAAATATAGTCAAATGGTTTGTTTTCTCTATGTAGAGTATCAATAGCTGCAAAGACATCGCTAACCATGACTTTAGCATTCTCTTCTAGCTTTGTCTTTTGTAGATTTTCCTTTATACACATAGCTGCTTTATTATTATTCTCAACAAAAACAGCTTGTGTGGCACCTCTACTTAAAGCTTCAATACCAATACCACCACTTCCGCTAAACAGGTCAAGAAACCTTGTTTCATATACATTATTTCCTAACATATTAAACAAGGTTTCTTTTATTCTATCTGTTGTCGGTCTGGTATCCATTGTCTCAATTGTCTTAAGTTGTATATGTCTAGCTTTTCCTGCAATTACTCTCATGGATAACCTCTTGTAAATTAATTTTTCTTATAGAAGAATGACTTAAATGATGTATAATTAAGCTCCTTATAATTGATAATCTGCTCTGTACTTCCTACAAAGAGATATCCCCCTGTCTTAAGAGCCTGATTAAATCTCTTGTAAATATCTGTCTTAGCTTCATCTGTAAAGTAAATTACAACATTTCTACAAACGATTAAGTCCATTCCTGATGGATACTTATCGCTAAGTAAGTTACCAACCTTAAATTCTACACACTTTTTAATCTCTTCACTTATCTGATAATTTGACTTTCCAACTGGTGTAAAGTACTTCTTCTTAAACTCTTCTGGGAGACCTGCAAGACTCTTTTCGTTGTATAAGCCTACACGAGCCTTTTCGAGCACCTGCTTATCAATATCTGTTGCCAATATCTTAATATTGCTAAGTGGAACAAACTTTGATAAAAGCATAACTAATGAGTATGGCTCATCTCCTGTTGAACAAGCTGCACTCCAAATCTTAAGATTCTTACCTGAAAGCTTCATAAGCTCTGGAATAACATTCTCCTCAAGTACCTTCCACTGATCTGGGTTTCTCCAAAATTCAGATACATTAATTGTAAGGTAATTAACAAACTCTTCAAACAACTTGCTATCCTTCTTAATGGCATCTACATAATTCTTATATCCATCAATCTTATTTTTTGAAATAAGAGAATCGATTCTTCTCTTCATCTGCTTCTCTTTGTACATATTAAGATCAATTTTTGTAAGTGTATACACCTGCTGTTTAAACTGTTCATAATCCATAAAAACACCCTCCTTTGTGTATTTATAAATAAGGGAAGCCACGGTACTGTGACTTCCCTTAAAATTTTTCATACTACGCCTCTGTTGTCTCCTCAGCTGCCTCTTCAGCAACCTCTGGCTCAGCGTCTAACTCAAGAGCCTTCTTGCTTAAGCTAATCTTCTTATCTTCTTCGTTGAAATCAACAACCTTAGCCTCAATTTCATCACCAATCTTAAGAGCATCTGCTGGCTTCTCAACATGTGTCTTAGAAATCTGAGAAACATGAAGTAATGCGTCAATGCCTGGCTCTAACTCTACAAATGCACCGAAATCTGTCATTCTAGCAACCTTACCAGTTACAACAGTTCCAACAGCATACTTTGTAGCAGCAACTGTCCATGGATTTGTCTCATCAAACTTAAGGCTTAATGCGATCTTTGTTCCGTTAATTTCCTTAATACGAACGTTGATCTTGTCACCAACCTTAAATACCTTCTTAGGATGCTCGATACGGCCCCATGACATCTCTGAGATGTGTAATAAACCATCAAGACCACCGATATCTACGAATGCACCGAAATCTGTTACATTCTTAACAACGCCTTCTACAACCTGTCCTTCTGAAATCTCAGCTAATAACTTCTCCTGAGCTTCCTTCTTAGCAGCTGTAAGAAGAACCTTACGATCACCAATAATTCTTCTCTTCTTAGGATTAAACTCGCTGATAACGAACTCGATTTCCTGTCCGTTGTACTTTGTTAAATCCTTCTCAAAGCTATCTGATACAAGGCTTGCTGGGATGAATACCTTTGTCTCATCAACAACAACACTTAAACCACCTGTCATAACCTGAGATACAACAGCCTTTAATACTTCCTTGTTCTCGAATGCTTCCTCAAGTCTCTTGCTACCCTTCTCAGCAGCAAGTCTCTTGTAAGTAAGTAAAACCTGACCCTCGCCATCGTTTACCTTAAGAACCTTAGCTTCCATCGAATCGCCAACAGCCACAACAGTTGTAAGATCAACATTAGGTGTGTTAGTGTATTCGTTTCTAGTAATGATACCGTCTGACTTGTAACCTATATTTAAGACAATTTCATCTTCCTTAACACTGATGACTGTGCCCTTAACGACTTCTCCTGTTCTTATTGTTTTTAATGATTCCTCTAACATTTGTTCAAAACTTAAATCTGACATTAGCTTGAACCTCCTCGATAATATTTTTTGGGGTGGACGCCCCTGCAGTAATACCTATCACATCACCTTCAAGTTGCACTGTTTCAAGATCCTTGGCAGTTTGGATATAATAAGTATTCTTACATTCCTCTTTACAGATTTCATAAAGCTTTTGCGTGTTGCTGCTGGTCTTTCCCCCAATAACAATCATCGAATCAACTTCAGTCGCGATCTGTTTTGCCTCTACCTGTCTCTCACTTGTCGCATTGCAGATAGTATTCACAATGATAACATTATAGACCTTTTTTTGAATAATTTCAACTAATTTATGAAATTTCTTGTAATTAAATGTCGTCTGTGATACAATACATACATTTTTATCATCAGAAATCGAAATTGAATTAGCTTCTTCCTCAGTATTTATCACGGTTACAGAGCTTTTACTCCAACCCTTGATCCCCTCAACCTCCGGATGCTTATCATTGCCAATAATCACTATATGATAGCCCGCTTCACTTTTTTCAGCTACAATATTATGAATTTTTTTAACAAAAGGACATGTTGCATCAACAATATTTGCTCCCTTTGCCTTAATTAAATCGCAAATTTTCTCAGTAGTTCCATGTGAACGAATAACAACTGTAGCATCAGCTTCAATTTTTTCTATGTCCTCTTCGCTTTCAATTACCTTTACACCCTTTTCTTCTAAATCCTTAACAACTTCCTCGTTATGAATTATAGGACCATAAGTGTATATAAGCTTATCACCCTTTTCAATCTGCTCATATACGGTATTTACCGCTCTTTTAACTCCAAAACAAAATCCTGCTGTTTTAGCTAGCTTTATTGTTATATCTTTCTTTTCTTTATCCATATTATCTTGCTTCCTCTATAATTCTCACAAGTTCATTAACAACTTCATCAATACCCATATTTGAGCTATCTACAAGAATAGCATCCTCAGCCTGCTTAAGAGGTGAGATTTCTCTATTCATATCTCTGTAATCTCTATCAATAATATCTTTCTCAATATCATCTAAATTACAATCTACACCCTTCTCTGTAAGTTCCTTATATCTTCTCTCTGCTCTAGTTCTTGAGCTTGCTGTAAGATAAATCTTCACAGGTGCATCCTTAAGTACACATGTACCTATATCTCTACCATCCATAATTACATCATACTTTGTTCCAAGCTTTCTCTGAAGCTCTACAAGTTTCTCTCTAACTGGACCATATACAGCTATTGCTGAAGTCATATTTCCAACTTCCTCAGTTCTAATGTATGCGTTTACATTTTCTCCATTAAGAATAACCTGCTGTGCACCATTTTCATCATACTCCAAGCTTACATCTAAGCCCTCGCATACCTTACATACTTCAACCTCGTCAGATGCCTTAAGTCCTGCTCTAATACAAGCTAAAGCCATAGCTCTATACATTGATCCTGTATCTACATATGTGAATCCTAACTTCTTTGCTACCATCTTTGCTATTGTACTTTTTCCAGCTCCAGCTGGTCCATCGATTGCTACATTAAACATATCAAAACCTCATCTTTCATTTTTCATTTTTCATTATTTATCTAACAGATATACCTGCAAGGTACCCTGTACTCCAAGCAACTTGTAAATTATATCCACCAGTAAGTGCATCTACATCAAGTACTTCTCCTACGAAGTACAAATCCTCAACTAGCTTAGATTCCATAGTTCCTGGATTAACATCCTTAACATTTACACCGCCTTGAGTAATAATTGCTTCATTAAAACTTCTAGTAGACGCAACTGTAACAGTCAACCCTTTAATTAATTTAACTAAATTTAAACGTTCTTCCTTTGTAATCTCATTTACCTTCTTATGAGGATCAATCTGAGACAGTTCAACTATGATAGGAATAAGTTTTGTCGGCAACAATTTACCAAGAGAATTAGCAAAATCTTTATTTATTACCTCTGCAAAATCTCTAAGTATTCTATCATCAAGCTCGCCTTCACTTAAAGCAGGCTTTAAATCAATTTTTATACTAATATCTTCACCATTTTTTATACGCTTAGATACATAGCTACTTCCGCTCAATATAACTGGTCCACTTACACCAAAGTGTGTAAAAAGCATCTCACCAAAATCTGAATATACCTCTTTTCCCTTACACACAAAAGAAACTTTTATATTCTTCAATGATAAACCTTGTAATCTTTTTACAAACTCTTCTTTTGTATTAAGAGGAACTAGTGCTGGCAAAATATCAGTAACCTTATGGCCTGTGTCCTTTGCAAACTTATATCCCGCTCCATCTGAGCCTGTAGTCTGGTATGAAAAACCTCCTGTTGCCACTATTACACTATCAGCTTTAATAACTTCTCCGTCAGTTAATCGTATCCCCTTAACTTTATCTTTATCTTCACTTGTTTTTTCTAATACAAGTTCCTTTACATTGTATCCTAAATGTATATTTACACCTAATTCTCTAAGTCTTCTTGTAAGTCCTATGATAATATCCGATGATTTATCTGAAACTGGAAAAACTCTATTTCCTCTCTCTATCTTTGTAGGAACAGACATATCATCATTAAACATCTGGATAACTGTATCATTTGAAAGTGTATAAAAAGCGCTATACATAAACTTTGGATTTGTTACTATACTCTTAAATAGCATATCCATATCAGATGCATTTGTAACATTACATCTTCCCTTACCAGTAATATATATCTTTTTACCTAGCTTTTCATTTTTTTCATATATATGAACCTCATGCCCACATACCGCAGCGCCTATAGCTGCCATCATACCAGCAGCACCGCCACCTATTATCGCTATATTACTCATTTATTCCACCTGTATCCAATATATTTGAATCATTTACTCTATTTATCTCATCTGCACCATAAACCTGATATTCATTCCATATATCTTCTAAAGCTTCTAATGTCTCAAATACATTATCCTGCTTCTTCATACATAAGGAAACTATAAGTGCATTTATTACACTAAGTGGTGCAACCAATGAATCCACTATGGATGCCATATCACTTCTAGCTAAAAGATTACAAGAAGAATATAAATTCATAGGAGAATTCTTACTATCTGTGATTGTAATAACCTTAGCATTTCTACTATTAGCAAACTCCATAGCTTTAAGTGTTCTCATAGAATATCTTGGAAATGATATTCCTATTATACAATCTTCTTCATCTATTCTAAGCATCTGTTCAAATATTTCACTTGAATTATTTGTAGATACGATTGTAACATCTCTAAACATCAAATTTAGATAAAAGCCTAAAAAACTAGCAAGTGGTGCACAACTTCTTATTCCTAGTACATATATCCTTCTAGCCTTAAGTATTGTATCTATAGCCATCTCAAAAGCATCTCTATCTAAAGTGTCCAAGGTAAGCTTTATCTTTTCCGCATCTGCTCTAAGTACTGTTTCTAGCACTTCTTGCCTTGTCATCTTTCCCGATGCTATCTCAATCTTCTGTATAGAATTTAACTTATCCTGGACCATTGCCTCCATAGCCTTCTGAAAAGCTGGATATCCACTATATCCTAAAAGTGTGGCAAATCTAACGACTGTAGATTCACTTACACCTACCTCTTCTCCCATTTTAGCAGCTGTCATAAATACAGCCTTATCATAATTTCTGCTAATGAAGGTAGCTAATTTACGCTGCCCCTTACTCATTGTAATCAATTTTTCATTCATTCTACTGAGTAAATCATCTGATGTAGCCATTTACAAGTCTCCTTATCCATATACTTACCACATTATAGCACTATCCCCTCATAAATACAAATATATATCATACAAATTCATTGTTCTTTTCCATTATAATCAATTCAAGGCAGAGAATCTGACGATTTTCTGCCTTGAAATTCACATAATATATTACATTATTTTTAGATTGGATATGATCCACTTGATGTATCAGCTACAGATAAATCAACTTTATCCTCTTGCGCCTTACGATACTTAAAGTAATCTGTTGCAACCTTAGGGAATAAAGCATATGTCAATACGTCCTCATCCTGCTTTTTCCATTCTGCACATTCCTTTTCGAACTGTTCAAGCTGTGGCTCGATTAGGTCTGCTGGACGACAAATAATAGGTTCTTTGCCATCTGTTGCTTTCTTCTGTACCTCTGCATCAAAAGGCTTAACTGTCATACCAAACTCACCTGAAAGAACCTTCTTTGACTCCTTTGTTAGAATCTTATAACGTTCTCCTTGTAATACATTAAGTACAGCCTGTGTGCCTACAATCTGTGATGATGGTGTAACCAATGGCGGCTCACCAAAGTCCTTTCTAACTCTTGGAATTTCCTCAAGAACCTCCTGATACTTATCCTCTGCATTAGCTTCCTTAAGCTGCGAAACAAGATTTGAAAGCATACCACCTGGAACCTGGTATAAAAGTGTCTTAATATTAACACCTAATACCTTAGTATTCATAAGTCCACTCTTAAGAGCTTCCTCTCTAAGCGGTCTAAAGTAATCAGCAATACTTGCAAGCTTTTGCTGATCAAGACCTGTATCAAACTCAGTCCCCTTAAAAGTCTCTACCATAACCTCTGTTGCAGGCTGGCTAGTTCCAAGGGCAAATGGTGACATTGCAGTATCGATAATATCCACACCAGCTTCAACTGCTTTCATATAAGTCATAGCAGCTACACCTGATGTATAGTGAGCATGTAACTCTATTGGAAGTGTAGTTTCCTCCTTAAGAGCCTGTACAAGTTCATATGCTGTATAAGGAAGCAATAATCCTGCCATATCCTTTATACAAATTGAATCTGCACCCATTTCCTCAATGCGTTTTGCCATATCTTTCCAATAATCTAAGGTATAGGCATCTCCTAAAGTATATGAAAGGGCAATTTGTGCATGTCCTTTTTCCTTCTTTGTTGCACTAACTGCTGTTGATAAATTTCTTAAATCATTAAAGCAATCGAATATACGGATAATATCAATACCATTTGCTATTGATTTCTGTACGAAATATTCAACTACATCATCTGCATAGTGATTATACCCTAAAATATTCTGACCTCTAAAGAGCATCTGAAGCTTAGTATTCTTAAAGCCATCACGTAGCTTTCTAAGTCTCTCCCATGGATCTTCCTTTAAGAATCTGAGACAAGCATCAAATGTTGCTCCACCCCAACACTCTACTGCATGATATCCGACTTGCTCCATCTGTTCAACGATAGGAAGCATCTGCTCTGTTGTCATTCTAGTAGCTATAAGGGACTGATGCGCATCTCTTAGTACAGTCTCACATATTTTAACTGGTCTTTTTTCAGCCATTTTACATCATTCCTCCTTTATAAGAATATTGCCATAAATGTTCCTGCTGCAACAGCTGTACCAATTACACCTGCCACATTAGGTCCCATTGCGTGCATAAGTAAGAAATTACTTGGATCAGCTTCTGCTCCAACCTTTTGAGAAACTCGTGCAGCCATTGGTACTGCTGATACACCTGCAGAACCAATAAGTGGATTAATCTTACCACCTGTAAGCTTACACATAAGCTTGCCTAAGAGCACACCACCTGCTGTTCCTACTGCAAAGGCAATTAAGCCAAGAGCAACAATTTTTATAGTTGCAGTGTTTAAGAAAGCCTCTGCACTAGTTGTTGCACCAACACTTACTCCAAGAAGTATTACTACAATGTACATAAGTGCATTTGATGCAGTCTCTGTCAACTGCTTTACAACTCCCGACTCTCTAAACAAATTACCAAGCATAAGCATACCTACAAGTGGTGCTGTATCTGGTAAAATCAATACTACAACTATGGTAACAATAATTGGGAATAAAATTCTCTCAAGCTTTGACACTGGTCTAAGCTGT
>JAFOCU010000226.1 GCA_017381055.1 Lachnospiraceae bacterium | reverse complement strand
TTTCATTTCCTTTATAGCTACAGGGGCTGTAACATCATTTCCTAATACAAGATCTAAATCTGCCTCAATTAATTGTCCAGCCTCAACATAATCAAGACCACAATGAGCAGCTAAAATCTTCTGTGTCATAGTCATTCCCATGATAAATTCCTCCTTTTGTTTCAATTGATATTGCAATACTATCATAACTCTTGATATAATACAATTATATATTTTGAATATGTTATATAACTTTTAGTTATAGGAGGCTTTTATGGAACAAACTTTATCGTCTTATAAAATATTTAAAACTGTAGCAGAGGAAGGTAGCTTTCTTAAGGCAGCAGAAAAATTATATATATCACAACCAGCAATCTCTAAATCAGTAAAGCGATTAGAAGATTCATTAAATGTAAAAATATTTGTTCGTGAAGCAAGAGGTGTTCGTTTAACTAATGATGGCCAAATGCTTTATGAGCATATTACTGCTGCTTTTAATTCTATAGATATTGCAGAAAACAAAATCAAACGAAAAAATAGTCTCGGTATTGGAACGCTACGAATCGGCACAAGTGCAACTTTATGCAAATATGTTCTATTACCATACCTCACTGATTTCGTTTCCAATAATCCTCATATCCAAGTCAGCATTCAATGTCAATCCACAGCCGACACTATATCCTTGTTAAACAATGGGAAGATAGATATCGGTCTTGTTGGAATAACAGACGAAAACCTTGTTGATAATTTTCATTGTATAAATGAAAGTCATTATGTTTTTGTTGCAACAAAAACTTACTTAGATAGATTAACTGAAAGAAACATATCTTCTACTGAAGAAATACTTTCCCAAGGAAACATTATGCTTTTAGACAAACAAAATGTGTCTAGACATCATATAGAACGCTATTTTGATGAAAACAATATTTACCCTAGCAATATCTTAGAAGTTAATAATATGGATTTACTTATAGATTTCGCTAGAATCAGTATGGGTGTTGCATGTGTTATTAAAGAATTTGTAAATGACGAATTGACTAATGGAACCTTTATCGAAATTCCATTAAAAAAGCCTGTAGCTTCGCGAAAAATCGGTATCGCCACAGGCAAAAAATCTGAAAATGAAATTTCTATTATGAAATTCATAGATATGCTTAAATAATTACTTTATAACTGTAAGCATTTCATAATCATTCATTCTATATACATATACTCCGTTATTCTCTGCTGCAATATAGATATACTCACCTATATATAGTCCTCTTACATCATTTCCTATATAATCCTCAATCTCTGTCTCAATAACTTCTGTAAGAACACCATCTACATAACTAAATATTCTATAATATCCCCCATTATCCATAAATCCAACAAGATTGTTCTTAGAGCTTATAAACAACGCCTTATGGTTATATAACGCATCCGTACCATATGAATCCACATAACATACATCAGTTTCTTTTACATCTGTCTTATCTGTTATATCAAATGTAGATATCTTTACCTGCCAATCATCGTCATAACCTATACCAATAAGCTTATTATCATCCCACTTATGAAGATATGTTGAAAAGCCCGGAATCTTTAACGCACCTAAAACAGTTGGATTTGTTGGGTCTGAAAGGTCTATTGTAAATAATGGGTCCATCTGTCTATATGTAACTACATAAGCTATGTCTCCATCAAATCTTACACCATAAACACTTTCATCTTCCTTTAAATTTGGAATAGAACCTACAACATTCAAGTCTTCATCCAATACATACAATGCGCTCATTTGATCATTTGTCATATAAGATAACTCAATAACCTTACGTTTATCATCAATCCACTCTGAACCATTAAAATACTCAACATTTCGCTCTGCACAAATGCCATTCCATCGCTGAACAGTAACCGCCATTCTAAGATAACCGTTATATTCATCAATAGCAAACTCATCACCAGCTTCACCATCTATAACAGTTCTGCCAGCCGCTTCCACGAAACCATCCTTATAGCTTAGTTTAATTAACTCAGATTTATCTGAACACTGAATCACTTCCCCCACTTTACAATCTTCATATCCCTCATACACTCTAGAAACATAGTAAATATTATTAGCACTTACATACACTGTACCACTATTCGAACCTAATACCGCCTTAACCTGCATAAAGTCAGATGTATTATTCATATCGACAGTTCCAATCATATGATACATATTAAAATCTTCACACTTCGAAATATATACATCCTCTTCTGGAACATCTCCTTGACTAGAACAAGGAATAATATTTTTAATTGTACGTTCCATTGAAATACCAATATATTCACCATACTCATTTACTTTATCTTCGATATACCTATCAGCAAAAACATATAAATATCCATCCACCATTCTACAAGAATCATACTCACCTTGAATATACAATGAATTCTCATGTTTTACTGCTGATTTATCCGTTATATCATAAAACAACAAAACTGTATAACTTTCATTAGAACATACAACAACTAATTTATCATTATATAGCATCATTTCATAGTTGCCATAATCTATTGGCAACTCCCATCTCGCCACTTTATCAAGCTGTTCTTTTACTGGTATCACAGATACTTTTTCAGAATTCTCACCATCTGCTTTTACAATAGTAATAGTTAAATTCCAATACTCTTCAGCTGAATATCCCACCTTATTATTTAAACAATAAATATACTCTCCATCTGTTTTAACTATATCAGCCTCCGAAACATTCTCAGTTCTAGTATTCGTATCTGAATAATCAGGTTTAGCAACATCATCAATTGCACCTTCATTCATTTCCATCTCTGGAATAAAACCATTCAAACTACCATCCGTAAAACTGTCATTATATAAATAATCTTCATCAAGACTAGCATCACCTTTTATGCTACCACCAAATATTTCCGAAAGAAGATTTCCTAATTTTTCAGATGCAGATAGCTTTCTTCTCATAGTATTTTGTGAAATATAATACTTAGCCAACGATTCATAACTAGATAAGTTCTCAACTTTATCTTCATCACTAAATTCATCTTCTGCTATAGAATTATATAAATCACCAGTGTAAATATTTATATCTCTATCATATGACTTAGTCGCACCACTTCCTAATAATATGATACCTAAAGATGCCGCTGCTACAATAGTAGCCACACC
Source organism: Lachnospiraceae bacterium (assembly GCA_017381055.1). GTDB lineage: Bacteria > Bacillota > Clostridia > Lachnospirales > Lachnospiraceae > SVEL01. The sequence goes on along the minus strand of JAFOCU010000226.1, from coordinate 1,461 downwards.
ACCAGTTGTCCATGCAATTATCTTCTTACTAATCTTATTTTTCTTTCTATTCTTTTTCTCTTCCTGAATACTCTCCTCAAAATATCCCTCAGATTTCTTCTTAGCTATCTTTGCCATCATATTGTCAGGCGATAAACTTTCTGGAATCTGAATATTTTCTGCATCATTTTTTATCTCTTCTAATATCCTATCGTCTATATTATTCATATTATGCCTCCTCTCTAATAACTATATTTAAAGCATTTACAATTCCTTAATTTTTCTAGAGCTCTACTTAGCTTTGACCTTATCGTTCCACTTTTTAGATTCGTCATTTTACTAATCTCTTCACTGCTCATTCCAGCAACTGCTGAACAAAGCACAATCGTCTTTTCTTCATTACTAAGAATATTTAGAGCCTGTTTTACATCAGCCCTCAGAACACTATCATCTTCCACATCATAGTCAGCTTTAACAGCTACAGTTTCTATATCCTCAGTTCTGTTTTGACAGTATTCCTTTAGCTTAATACTACACTTCACGTTTAAAATCTTCATAGCCCATGCCCTATAAGCCGACAAATCTTTCAACTTAGATATACCCTTATACATATCAAATACAGTATCACTTACTACATCCTCAGCATCCTCTTTATTCTGCAGCTTATAATAAGCTATTCTATACATATCTTTGTATAAGTCCTCATATAGCGTTTTAAACGCCTCATCATCGCCATCCACGGCTCGCTTAATTATAACTTCTGTAATCATACCTTTCTTCCCTTCAGCTGAATGCTTTATCCTTGAAATGCATTTCTATATAATAAGTAACATATTTTTCCAAAACTGTTGCAAATAATTTTAGAATTTTTCTAACTATTTATTGCTTTTATTATTTAGATTAGGATGCCAAAAAACCTACAAAATGTAGGTTTTTTGGCATATTAACCTTATATTATAAAAGCCCCTGCTATTAAGCAGGGGCAAAATATGCTTATAAAATTAGTTGTTGATAAGCTTATCTTCTTCGTTGTTCCAGCTGTAAAGCTTTCTGATTTCCTTACCAACTACCTCTGATGGATGCTCAGCCTGAAGCTTTCTCATAGCCTTGAAGTGTGCCTGACCACCAGCCTCTGACATATCTAAGAGGAAGTCCTTAGCGAATGTTCCGTCCTGAATATCTGTAAGAACCTTCTTCATAGCCTTCTTTGTCTCTTCTGTGATGATCTTTGGTCCTGTGATGTAATCACCGTACTCAGCTGTGTTAGATACTGAATATCTCATTCCTTCGAAACCTGACTGATAGATAAGGTCTACGATGAGCTTCATCTCATGGATACACTCAAAGTATGCGTTTCTTGGATCGTAACCAGCCTCTGTAAGAGTCTCGTAACCAGCCTGCATAAGTGCACAAACACCACCACAAAGTACTGCCTGCTCACCGAAAAGGTCTGTCTCTGTCTCTGTTCTGAATGTTGTCTCA
>JAFOCU010000007.1 GCA_017381055.1 Lachnospiraceae bacterium | reverse complement strand
CACCTAACTCCCCTAGCTTCAATAAATCCTCTTTTTTAAGATATGTATTTCCATATAGATTATTTTCTAAAGCCTCATTAAACACACAAGACATACTCGTAGAAAAATTATCCTCCGTAGCCTTAGACAAACTTTTAAACAGCTTATCATAAGGAGCTCTAGCCCTTACCCCAACAGTTAAAAACGCCTCCGGAAGCATAGCATTTTTATAGGCTAGTTCACCTCTAAACATAAGCAATATTTTCTTAACATATAACAATTCCTCAATCCTAAGCTTAACTCGATTTGCCAATACACCACCTGCAAAAATCGAAGACACAACAACAATTATTAAACCACATATTTTTATCATACCTTGCCCTACGCAATTCTATTAAAGTGTTTATCAAAGACTCTCATTTCCCTGTCTTCGTTGTTATCAAGAAATATATATCTGTCAAATATTCTGGTATCATCTCTTATATCCTCAATGCAGTCTCCATGAATAGTTGCCATAAGTCTAATTCCCGCATGCTTAGCCCTAACCAAAGCCTCTACATCATCACTTCCACCTATCTCATCTACAGCTACTACTTGGGGTGACATAGCTCTAATCATAAGCATAATCCCCTCCACCTTTGGGCAGCAGTCGTAAATATCAGTTCTTATTCCCACATCATTAGAAGCCAACCCCTTATAACAAGAAGCAATCTCACTTCTCTCATCTACAATAGACACCTTAAGCTTCAACTCATTGGAAACAAGCCTAAGTAAATCCCTAAGTAACGTAGTTTTCCCCACACCAGGTGGTGAAACTATCAACGTATTATGTACACTTTTATCATCCTTTATATATTCAAGAGCCTTTTCTCCACAGCCGATAATCTGATGACTAATTCTTATATTTATAGAGGAAATATTAGAAATAGTCTTAATCTTACCGTTCTCCCTAACCACCTTTCCTGCTATACCAACTCTATGGCCACCTCTAATAGTTATAAACCCTTGACGAATATCTTCCTCAAAAGCATACAGCGAAAATGTCGTAATATAATCAAGAGCCTCTTTTAGCTCTGCATCTGTCACCACATAATCTGTTACCAACTCTCCAGCCTTCTTCCCATAATATAAAATAACCTTGTTCATTGCCCTAAGCCTGATTTCTTCAATACCATTTAAATCAAAAATACCAAGATACTCCCTAAGTCCTACAGGCAACACATTTAAAATTAAATCACTCATAGCAAACCTCCCTTTAGTGCAATATATGAATCCTAGGACAACTTATGCATAAAAAAAGCCGCATATTTATATTTCTATAAATATGCGACCATATTCGTATTTTTATTATACAATAACCAATTTTACTATAGACTATCTAAGAGCTTTTTTAAACTTCTTAAAGAACTTCTTAACCTCGTCCTTATCGCCGTCTACCTGTACATATAAGAATGTATCATCCTTTTGAACTATCAATACGCTATATCTTGTATCTGGTTCATCTTTGAAAACCAATGAGCATTCTGCTTTAGAACCAGAAGATACCCAGCTATGAGACTTACAATTATCCTTTTCTGCCTCATACTCTGCTTCAAGCTCCATAGTATAGCCTGCAAAAAATTCTTTTGCAGTAACCTCATCCTCAAACTGAATCCACATAATCTCAGACTCTGTATCAGATAAATCACCTAAACCTTCAGCATAAGCAACTACACCATAGTCTTCACTATCTGTACCGATTTCTTCTTCACTATACTTATACATAGCAACGCCTAATTCTTCCTTAGCTGCTGATTTAACCTTATCATAATCAGTTATATCATATGATAAGAATAAAGCTTTAACCGCGAAAAATATACCTGCAACTATACCTAACGCTAATACTATAGCCAAAGCAATTAACCAACCTGATTTTTTCTTCTTAGGTTCTAAGTACTGTGATGCACCTGCATATGTGTTATTATATGTACCATCATATGTACTCTGATATGTTGGCATCTGATAATCGTTTGTCTGATATGAAGGTGCCTGATACTGTGGCATATCATATGTTGGTATCTCATTAACATTGTAATTTGGCTGAACCGGCTGATTAGGTTGCTGATTAAACTGGACGTAAGAATTTTGGTTATAACCGTTCTGATTAAAAGCATTTTGATTATATGTATTCTGATTATATGTATTCTGCCCATACTGATTTTGATTATTATAATTATCCATTGTGTAAACTTCCTTTCTTTACTCTAACATATCTTTAGCACGTTCTATCAATTCCTTTGTTGAATATATAGGTATCTCCCATAAAACATTATCGCCATCATTTACAACCAAAGTATTATCATCCCTATTTACTTGAACGAGAGATTTAATTATCGCTATGAGATTATAGT
>JAFOCU010000225.1 GCA_017381055.1 Lachnospiraceae bacterium | reverse complement strand
TATGAAGGAAAATGGGCAAAAGAAAAAGAACTACACTCACGTGAGTATATACTATCTATATCAGACAGAGGTGTATGGTATTCTTTAGTATTTAAAATAGGTAGAGTAACAGTAGAATTGCAAGATAGTTTAAAACTATTACCATTTTCAGTAAAGGCTATAGGTAAAGCATTCCAAACAAAACATCAAAAGTTAGATATGGAATATGAGGGATTCAGATTTCCAGGTTGTGAGATAACTGACAAAGAAAAAGAATACATTATTAATGACGTTTTAGTAGTAAAGGAAGCTTTACAGATAATGTTTTCTCAGGGTCACGATAAACTAACAATAGGCTCATGTTGTTTAGGTGAGTATAAAAAGATATTAAGAGAAACCTGTACTCACGCATACGGTAGAGCTAAGCCTGAGGGCGGTGAGTCATGGTATCGTCACTTCTTTCCTGACCTTTCTCAAATAAAAGTACCGACTTCATACGCAACCACAAAGTTAGAGAAAAACGGTGAAGTAGACTTCACTGCAGATACCTATATACGTCATTCATATCAGGGTGGGTGGTGTTATGTAGTTCCTGAAAAAGCCGGTAAGATAATTGAACACGGACTTACAGCTGACGTTAACTCTTTGTATCCTAGTGTAATGCACTCCGAAAGTGGCAATGTATATCCGTATGGTATGCCAACATTCTGGAAAGGTAACAAGATACCACAGGTGTGTTTTAATAAGGATAAATACTATTTTATAAGATTCAAGTGTAGATTCTATTTAAAAGATGGGTATCTTCCTTTTATACATATAAGGAATGACTACAGATATAGAGGAAATGAAAACCTAAAGACTAGTGATGTATACAACCCTGAAACAGGAAAGTATGAACGTTACACAAAAGGTAAGTTTGGATTAGAAGACACGGTTTGTACAATGACTCTTACAGGTGTTGACTTTCAACTTTTCTTAAAGCACTATAGAGTAGAAGACTTTGAAATATTAGATGGATGTTTCTTTAATGCTAGAGCCGGACTGTTTGACGGATATATTAACAAGTATGCCGAGATTAAGAAAAACTCTAAAGGTGCAGTAAGGACACTTGCAAAATTGTTTCTTAACAACCTGTACGGTAAGTTTGCTAGTAGCACCGATTCGTCATTTAAAGTACCCTTTACAAATGATGAAGGACTAATTAGGTTTAGGACTATTACAGCCAACGAAAAGACAATAGGCTACATACCCGTTGGTAGTGCTGTTACAAGTTACGCAAGGCACTTTACTATAACACACGCCCAGGCTAACTACTATGGTCCTCACGAACGTGGATTTATATATGCTGATACTGATTCAATACACTGTGATTTAGATAAAGAAGAGCTTGTAAACATAAAGATACATCCTACTAACTTTAATTGTTGGAAACTAGAAACGTTTTGGGATAAAGGTATATTCGTAAGACAAAAGACATATATAGAACACGTAACACATGAGGATGAAGAACCACTAGATCCTAAAGAATACTTCTATTTGATAAAGGGTGCAGGACTACCAAAACTTGCAAACGGATATTTAAACTGTGCACTCCAAAATAAGGACATAAAAGACGAAAGTAAAAAGGTACTTCCTCTGACTAATACAGGGGAAATTAAAAAATTAGATGAAGACACTCGTACGTGGATACTTGAAGGCAAGGACCTTACAGATTATAGAGTAGGTATGGTTATACCGTCAGGTAACTTGAAATCGTCATTTATAAAAGGTGGAAAACTATTAATAGATAAGCCTTATGTGATGCAAAGTAATTCCCTTATATAACTAAAAGACACTCTAAAGTAGAGTGTCTTTTTAATATTCATTAACAATGCTAATATAAATCAGTTAGTAAGGCTGAATGTAGGTGTGCACTCTATTTCAGGTGTACTATCACACACTACAAGATATACAAGACATTGTTGAATACAGTTATATTATATACTAATCATAATCTTATTGCAACTAATTGTAGAAAACATTCCTGACACATTAAATTCTTAAATCTAACAATACCGAGTGAATAGTAGTCACGCATGGTGGATATAAATACATCGTTAGTTCTAAGCATTATATAATTAATCTCATGGTCACTATTAGTTACAGAGATACGTCTAGGAAAACTTTCGTCAAAGTTGTCATCAACGTATACAATTCCTTCGTTTTTATACTCTTTTATTGAATAATTGTTGTCGTTATATTTTAACGTGGCTATGTATGACGGTCTTGTTTTAGTATTAATGTTAGGTACAATAAAAGAATAGTTGTCAAGCAGCTCTTCACCACTAGTGGAATACCTATTGTATTCTGAGTCACCAAACGCTCTATTAAAACTTGACTCAAGCTGTGCCTTTTTAGCTGACTCTATAATGATTCTTTCAAGCACAAAACCTTCACCTTTTAAGTACCTTGTTTTAGGGTCTATTCTTGTATGTATCTTAAAGGCTACATAATATGGATTAATGATAGTTACAGGGTTCGATAGCATGTACACTGGAACGTATCTTGACTGTTTACCCTGACCCCTTGCTATAGAGGTATGTATAGAGTGAAACTTCCTGAGTTCATTGTTACAGTAGTTACTTGTTTCTGATTGAAATTCATCAAAAAGTATACTTGTAACTTCTGAGAAGATATGAGAATACTTCTTTACTGCATCTGCTGAATTAAGGCAGACAGCATAACCACACGTTTTCTTGTTGAGTAAAAGTTCGATTATGGAGTCTTTTAATATTGTTTTTTGTGTCATACTATCTTTATTAAAGAATAGCTTTCCTATATCATTAAAAAATTTAGTCTTAACGTCATCAAGTTCATATTTATACCTATATAATAAAACAAACTGTTCTCCCTTTTTCTTAAACCTATTTACTAGCATTCTACCATAAAACGTAGTCTTTCCACCACTACGATTAGAAACTATCATGTATATCTCAGGTTTATTACCATTAATATCACGCATAGATAATATTTTAGTGCCACTATAGTATTCCGCTTTTTTCATATTAGTACACCTCCATTTATTATATTATATCATTTTATTTACTAAAATATAATAGTATGTTATAATATAAGTGTAAATTGTGTAACGAGTGGTGAGTGATGTCCAAGTCAAACCTCTTATACCATACTCACCACTTGTATTAAGATGTAAGGAGATATGACAATGACACCTTCACCGGCTTGTTACGTATTAATTTGTTCATTTGAACACTGTTTTTTACATGCTTACTTAGACCAAGGTGGCACACCAACTATCGGCTGGGGTCACATAGCAGGAGTACACATGGGTGACACTTGTACGCAACAACAAGCTGACTTATGGTTGGAAGAGGAAATCGCAGAGTATGCATATTATGTAAACCAAACGGTTGACGTTTACCATTGGACACAATACGAATTTGATGCACTTGTTAGCTTTACGTATAATTGTGGACCCGGAAATTTTAGGTCACTTACAAATAAAAACCAACGTACCAAACAACAAATAATAGATGCATTCCCTTCTTTTAATAAGGTAAAACAAGGCAATGTTAGAATAGTATCTAATGGTTTGGTACGTAGAAGACGTGAAGAGTTAAACTTATTCCTTACAGGTACTCTTTCACAGCAAGTTATAGATGATGCACCACCTGAAACACC
>JAFOCU010000224.1 GCA_017381055.1 Lachnospiraceae bacterium | reverse complement strand
GTAGAAGCTGAACTTAAGAATAACGGAATCCGTTGTTCGATGGATAACCGTTCAGAGAAGATTGGTTTCAAGATTAGAGATGCAAGACTTAAGAGAGTGCCTTATATCCTTGTAGTAGGACAGAAGGAAGAAGAGGAAGGTAAGGTATCAGTTAGAAGCCGTTACCTTGGAGATGAGGGTCAGAAGGAACTTTCTGTATTCATCGATGAAATCTGTAAGGAAATCCGTACAAAGGAAATTAGAGAGATACAGGTAGAAGAAAATCAGTAATTAAAAAAAAGTTGGAGAAATTGGCATCTGCTAATTTCTCCAATGTTATAATCAAGACTGCTGTAATAGATAAAATGCAGTTAGGAGAGAGAAATATGTTACTAGATAATCTTATATTTAGTCTAAGTGCTACTATGCCATTGTTTATTGTAATGGTTGTAGGATGGGTGCTTAAGAATAAAGGCTTTTTAAGTGATGAATTTGTTAAGGTTTCTAATAAGCTTAACTTTAATGTAACGTTGCCTTGCTTTTTATTCTTAGATATGAAGGATTGTAATATTAAAGAGAATTTTAATGGGAAATATGTATTGTATTGCTTTGTGGTTACTTTGATATGCATTCTAGGCACTTGGATTTATGGTCGAATATTTATAAAAGATAAATCAATTATAGGAGAGTTTGTGCAAGGGTCTTATAGAGGTAGTGCAGCGGTTCTTGGAATAGCTCTTATAGCAAATGTGGCAGGTGATGTAGGCATGGGACCTATAATGATAGTTGGAGCAGTGCCTTTGTATAATGTTTTTGCGGTTGTCATACTTGCTATTGAAAATCGAAAAGATAACGATAGAAATTTGGCAACTCTTGTGAAGCAGGCAGTTAAGGGAGTGTGTACCAATCCTATTATTATAAGCCTGTTCGTAGGCTTTATGTTTTCGTTTTTGGATTGGGATTTTCCAAGTATTATAAATGATTCTGTAAATTGTATAGCTAAGCTTACTACTCCGTTAGCTCTTATATGTATTGGAGCTAGCTTTAAGGGGGCAGCTGCTATAAAGATGCTTGGACCAACAGTAACAGCAACACTTATAAAGTTAGTGATACAGCCACTTGTGTTTTTGCCAGTGGCAGCAAAGCTAGGCTTTGGAGTGGCTGAGATGGCAGCAGTTCTTGTTATGTTGGGAGCACCAACTACACCAAGCTGTTATATAATGGCAAAAAATATGGGACACGAGGGTACACTAACGGCTAGTATAGTTGCGTTAACTACTTTACTGTCTGCCTTTACGGTTACATTTTTTGTTTTCTTTATGAAGAGTGTAGGGTGGATTTAATTTGATTAGATTGTTTAAAAGTATTGGGAAAGTTTTTAGAAGGTTCTGGTGGGATTATGAAAAAAAGAATACATATTAGTGCAACTATGATTGTCATGGCTTTGCTTACGCTTGTAGGATTACTTTTAGTTATTAAAGGTATAGTTATTACATCTAAATATATAAATGCAGTAGATGTTAAAGACTTAAAAGAAGCAGATATTAAAGAAGGTGTATGTGTAAGAGGTTATATTGATGATTATGTAACAAGTGAAATATTGGTAAATGATGAACTGGTTAAAGATGGAGTTTCAATGGT
>JAFOCU010000223.1 GCA_017381055.1 Lachnospiraceae bacterium | reverse complement strand
GATGTTATGAATTTAAGAAGTTTAGGCGTTGATTATGATTTAGTTAATTATTATAAAGAAAATGGTGGAGCTTGTTGGTTATACCAGAAGCATACAGTATTTGGACAGATTGTTGAAGGCTATGATGTGTTAGACAAAATTGCAGCTGTGGAGGTGGACTCTAGTTCTAAGCCAAAGGAAGAAGTTATTATAGAGTCGATTGATTTTGATATTTATTAAGATGGAGATTGTATGGCAGAGGGTAAATATGTTATAGATGGTTTTATCTTTAATAATAAGGCAGACTATCTTCAAGCGAAAAATGAATATGATGGCGTAGAGTATATGAGATCGAGGACAAATATGAATAATGCAGCTAATGTATTTTCGGTGTACAAAAGTCTTGTAGAAAAAGGAGTTTTTAGTACGCCTGTTGGTATGTCATATTTGTATGAGTTACGTTCGCTTTTGATAAAGAATAGTGATTATGCTGCTAGTATAGAAGAAATGCCTATCCCGGTTGCATCTAAGGCAGATGCTAAGGATAAGCGTTCTTTAAAAAAGAATAAGGATACATTGACTAAAGGTGATGTAATTAAGAATATGAAGAAGTTTGATATAGAGTCAGTATATCGAAATCGATTTATTAGTTCGCTTATAGTTATCTTTCTACTTGTTATAATTATGATATTTATGATGATAATAACAAAGAACAGCAGCAATACTAATATATTAAACTATAAGAATCGAATTGATGCTCAATATGAGGACAAGGAGAATTCTTTAGTTAAGTGGGAGAATGATTTAAAGCTTCGAGAAGAGGCTGTTAAACAGAAGGAAAAAGAGTTAGGAAATGAACCTTAAGTTGATTAATTTACGGAGGTGCATTATTAATGGGTAATTTAAAGATATTGGTTGTGGATGATGAGGCGAGAATGAGAAAGTTGGTCCGCGATTTCCTTGTAAAAAAAGAATATATTGTAGTGGAGGCTGAAAATGGAGAGCAGGCTTTAGAAATCTTTGAAGAGGAAGAAGATATATCTTTGATTATTCTAGATATTATGATGCCTAAGCTTGATGGATGGCAAGTATGTAAAGCTATTAGAAGAGAATCCAAGGTGCCTATTATTATGCTTACAGCAAAGTCCGAGGAGCAGGATGAATTACTTGGTTTTGAATTGGGCGTGGATGAGTATATTTCTAAGCCGTTTAGTCCTAAGATTCTTGTGGCTAGAGTAGATGCTATTCTTAGAAGAACAAATAAATCAGCTACAGATAGTGTTATTAAGGTTGGTAATATAGAGGTTGATAAGTTGGCGCATATTGTTAAGGTGTGTGATAAGCCAATAGATTTAAGTTTTAAGGAATTTGAACTTTTAGTTTACTTTATGGAAAATATAGGGATTGCATTGTCTAGAGAGAATATTTTAAATGCTGTTTGGAGCTATGATTATTTTGGTGATGCTAGAACTATAGATACTCATGTAAAGAAACTTAGAGCTAAGCTTACAGAGGACGCGGACTATATAAAGACTATTTGGGGTCTCGGGTATAAGATGGAGGTTTAATATATGAACACGTTGCGTCATTCACTTAGATTAAGACTGGCAGTTATTCTTGTAGGAGTAACTGCCGGTATCATTATAATTGGAACAATTATTAATAGTGTTTTTCTAGGGAATTATTATATTACAACGAAACAAGAAGAACTTATTGATATG
>JAFOCU010000222.1 GCA_017381055.1 Lachnospiraceae bacterium | reverse complement strand
TCTATCTATAATCTGCCCTGGCACTATCACTGGAATACCTGGCGGATACAGATAAACATATTCTGCTGCTATTCTACCACTACTACTAGAAAAATCAATTGCCTCTTTAGTAGAATCCATAGCTTCATGTATCTCCATACATGATACCACAGGCTTATCCTTTACAGCCTCGAATCTATCTCCGTCTAACGGTTTAATATGCATAAGCCCCTCAGCCTGACCATAGCCCTCCTTAATACGAATATCTCTATCAATATTAAACAAAGCTTCGTACAGCCTATCAAAGCCTTCCTTAGAATCCTTTAATGACGTCATAGCGATAACATAATCCCTTGCCGCCATCTCTAGCTGAATATGATACTTTGACAATAATTCATCATAAAGGTCTTGACCTGTATATGTGATACTATCAACCATTATAACAAGCTTACCCATATCTAAATCATAGCATCCAGCCTTACCTAATATCTTCTTATCAAGTAATTTTAACTGTGTAAGCTTACTCATCTTTTCTCTAAATTCTGTAAGATACTCCTCATACTGAATAAATCCAAGAGGACCATTATCCATTATCTCCCTTACACAATTGTCAATGCTAGCCATAAGCACATATGACGGACTACTAGATTGATATATAGATAAATATCTCTCTATAAGCTTCTCATCAACTAAATCTCCACACACATGAAGAAGCGCTGTCTGTGTAAGTGATGGCAATGTCTTATGAACACTCTGTATTACCACATCAGCTCCACACTCTAGAGCCGACTTAGGAAAATACCCACTCATACTAAAATGAGCACCATGAGCCTCATCAACTATAAGAGGTATACCTCTCTCATGAACCACCTTGGCAATGGCTTGAATATATGAAACAACACCCTCATATGTAGGCGAAGTAATAATAACAGCTTCTGCATCAGGATTTTCATTAAGCATATCCTCTACATCCTTAGGATGAATACCACCAAGAATACTGGCATCCTCTATAGGTCTAGGATAAATATATCTTGCCTTAAGATTATTAAGATATACCGCATTATATACAGCCTTATGACAATTTCTCGCCATAAGTAGCTTACCTCCACGACTAACTAATGCCGATATAGCTGACAAGAGTCCACAGGTACTGCCATTTACCAGATAATATGTCTTCTTTGTTCCATAAAATCCAGCTGCCATATCCATAGACTCTCGTAAAATTCCTCTAGGGTGATGAAGATTATCAAATCCATCAATCTCTGTAATATCATAATCATACGCACCCTTAATAGAAGGCACATTTCTTTTATGCCCTGGCATATGAAAAGGATAAACATCCCCAACACTATACGTATTTAATTTGTTGTAAAGGCTATCCTTACTGTTACTCATCCTGCTCCTCACATTCACCATTCCCATTTTCTGGTGGTACATATGTTGTTGTCTCAAAGAACTTCTCTAATCTTTCCAATAGCTCTTCTGGCTTATATGGCTTCACAATATATCCAGCCATACCTACATCCATACATCTTTGTACAGTTTCCTTTGATGCTAAAGCAGTGAAAAACATAACCGGGATATCCTTAATATTCTTCATCTCTCTAATCTTCTGCACAGTTTCAACGCCATCCATATCAGGCATATCTACATCCATAAGCACTATATCTATTGGCTTTCTATTTAAAATCTCTAAAGCCAACTCTCCACTATTAGATAAGTACACATCATACTTATCAGCAAGCACAAACTTAGCCATCTTTAGAATCGCTTTTGTATCATCTACCACTAGTATCTTTTTCATGTCTGCCTCCCTTGATCCATCATTTATTTAAATTCAAATCGCACTAATTAACATACTCTTATGGTATCACAAATACGCCTTCTACGCAACTTTTACTAAATTATATTTTCTAGCTATTTGATCAATATACATTAAACATAATAACAATCATAGATATTACAAGTACACATAGATATAAAAGAAGCTGTGTTTTCATTTTCATAGTTTTTCTCCCCATTTCATAAAGGTAGTGTCAAATGACACCCCACTTTTTTTGTTTTTTATTCTTTATTTTTCAAGGGTTTCCATAACTTTTTAAAATAAAAAAGTGACTACCCCCTAAATAACTAGTATAATTGAATCTGCGACAAAACAATTATCC
>JAFOCU010000221.1 GCA_017381055.1 Lachnospiraceae bacterium | reverse complement strand
ATATTATAGAGATATACCAAGTGATTTAGACCCTAAGTTTGCAAAGGCATTGGTATTCTGTAAGCATAAGGAAAATAAAGATGATTCGGATGTATATTCGGCGCTTATGCTTAGCTTGGTTAGAAAAGGCTACATAGATATTAAAGAAGATAGTAATAAAGAGGCACATATAATTATTAACAAATGTCCTTATAAAGAAGCACAACCAGCTATTGATCCGACAGAAAGTGGACAGAGACAGTTTGTAGGTGGGTATTCAGTTACTGTTGATATTTCATCAGATACTAATTCAAATAAACCGGAAGATACTACAGGCGGATTTAACTTCCAGGGAAGACAGTTTGTTGAGGAATTAACAGCTAGTGAAAAGAATTTCTTTAATATGCTTGTACATCATGCTAAAGATAATTATATATCTATGAAGGAATTTAAGCAGGCAATCGTTTCTGATTATCAGAGAACTGATTCGTTCCTTAAGAGTATGGAAGATACGGTTGTTAATGTAGGTATAGAGAAGGGCTATTTCCAAAAGTCAAATTATAAGCAGGTTAGAGATTCATTTGCTACAACTGCTGGATTTTTAAAGATTTTAGGTTATTTCTTCTTAATAGTTGTTAACGCTATTTCGTTAAGTACGAGAATGGATTTGGTATTTGGTGGATATACGATATTCGGATTAACATGTATAATTGGCGCAAAATACCTAAAGAAGGTAGGACAAAAGCTTATATTACTTACACAGTTTGGTGAGGATGAGTATGCTAAGTGGCGCGGTTTATATAATTTCTTAAATAGCAGCACACTTATGAATGAAAGAACATATATAGAATTGCCATTATGGGAGAAATATTTGGTATATGCAACAGCGTTTGGTATTTCAGATAAGGTAACAAAGGCAATTAATATTAGATGTCCAGAACATACTACTAGCGGAATGTTAAGTAATAATTATTACAGAACAGGAAGAATACGTATATCAAGTAGAGGTATTGGTCACTCAGTGAGAACAGGTTCATCTATAGCACGCGGAGGAGGCGGCGGCTACGGCGGCGGCGGACGAGGCGGCGGTGGTGGCGGTGGCGGACACTAAGACCATTGGAATTTAAAGATAAAAAAGAAAATTAGATAAGAAAAAGCTACGCTAGATGCGTAGCTTTTTTGCCATATTTGAAAGTTCTCAGTGAGAACTTCTTATTAAAATCGTACCTGTGGTACAGTATCAGCTTCTGAAACTGCGTCGAATAATGCCTCTGCCTTAAAACCAAATATTGCACCGATAATATTGTTTGGGAAAGTAAGTAGTGAGTCATTATAAATAGTTACAGCATCATTGTAAAACTGTCTAGCATATGTAAGTTTGTCTTCAGTACCGCTAAGTTCTTGCTGAAGCATAAGGAAGCTTGTGTTAGCTTTTAAATCTGGATAAGCTTCTGTAATAGCAAAAAGCTTTCTAAGACTACTGTTTAAATCGTTATACAATTCAACCTTCTCTTGAGGAGTGCTAGAACGTAAGTAACCGCTTCTGCATGCTGCTACATTTTCTAGTAATTGCTTCTCATGGATTTGATATCCCTTAACTGTTTCTACTAAGTTAGGAATAAGATCAAATCTTCGCTGAAGGTGAGTTTCGATTTGTGCGAAAGCATTGCGAACCTTGTTTCTACCGCGAACTAATTTGTTGTAGGTTATAACCATAAACCATATGATAAGTGCTATAACAACTAAACCAATAATATAACCAACCATATTTTATCCTCCGTTTATATTGATGATTTCTAATTCTAGCACTGTTGGATGTGGATTTCAATTGTTTTATAAGAGCTATCTATAGTTAGACTTGTAAGGTATGTTATTTGGGCAACTGAAAGTTCTGAAAGATGTTGAGAAGGTATATGAAGTGTGATAAGATAAAAGGTAGTGCGATGAAGAGAAGACATAAGGAGTAAGGAGCTAACTTATGGGTAAAAGTAAAAAGTGGGTAAAACGTCGAAAACGAATATTTCAAATTATAGAAGTAGGGTATGATCTAGATTGGCCGAGTAGAATATATGACTTTTTAAATGTTATATCTATTATAATTAATATAGCAGTAAGTATATTGTACACATATAGTTCTGTTAGAGAGCAATATGGTAATGTGTTGAAAATGGTCGAGTTCTCTACTGTGGTTTTCTTTTGTATAGATTATATATTAAGGTTGCTTACGGCACAGTGTATGCATCCTAGATTAAAAGGTAGACATGCTTTAGTCAAATATGTGTTTTCATTTAATGGTGTGGTAGATTTATTGTCATTTGTACCATATTTTATGCCAGTATTCTTCCCAAGTGGAACGGTGGCATTTAGAATGATAAGGATTATAAGAATCTTTAGACTATTTAGAATTAATGCATATTATGATTCCTTAAGCGTTATTAAGGATGTACTTAATGGAAAGAAACAGCAGTTAATATCATCCGTATTTATTATTTTAGTATTTATGGTTGGAGCTAGCTTATGTATGTATAGTCTGGAACATAATGCTCAACCTGACGTATTTAAGAATGCATTTTCAGGAATATGGTGGGCGACGTCGACGCTTCTGACAGTTGGTTACGGTGATATATATCCAATAACATTTCTAGGAAAATTGCTGGGAATATTTATTTCGTTTTTAGGGGTTGGTATGGTTGCTATTCCAACTGGTATTATATCAGCGGGATTTGTAGACCAGTATTCTACAATTAAGAAAAAAGCAGAATATGGATATGAGATGGACATGCATTTTATTAAGGTGCCTATCACAGAAAATGATAAGTGGGTTGGAATGCGTCTGGCTTCTCTTAAGCTTCCGGATGGACTGATTGTTGCAGCGATTAGAAGAAAAGAAGAGCTTATTATCCCACGAGGAGATATAGTTATTGAGGAAGATGACATTATTATTCTTGGGGCGGAACCATATGATGGTGTAGAGACAATTAATCTAAAGGAAATTGTTTTAAAGGAACATCATGAGTGGACAAATAGAAAAATAAATGACATAGACATTTCAAGGCATTCGGTTATTGTCTTGATTAAGAGAAAAAATAAAACTCTAATTCCAAATGGAAATATGGTGCTTTGTGAAGGAGATAGGGTATTTTTATATACGGAAATGGTACTTGAAAATATGAGTAATATAGAGATATAGTCTTATTGACTAGATATTATTTTAGAGTTAAAATGATTTTAAGATTTGAATTGTGGTAGACAAAAGAATATAAGAATTTTAGGAGAACGAAAGCAGAAAGGGTGTAGCAAAAATGGAAGAATTTCGTTATGCAAAAAAAGAGGAACAGGTAAAAAAGATTGATAAGTACACAGCGTTTAGTATGATTTTGTTTGATGCGCTGATATTGCTTGTAGTTGTAATATCATATTTGCAAGGAAATAGATCGTTGGGGTATCTATTAGGTATGGCAGCTGCTATGGTTGTAACATGTGTAGTCACATTTATATGTATGCTTAAGGATGCTGGAAGTAAGAAGGTTAGATATATAGCATTTGTAGGAATGTTATATATTACGATATTAGTAGCTGTAGCATATAATGGATATTATATGAGATTTATGACTACTGTACCTTTCTTTGGGGCGGTTTTATATTTTGACAAGAAGTTTTCGCTTATATGTGCAAACGGTATTGCGATTCCAAATATTATAATATTTGTGTATAGAGCATTTGTAGCTAAGAACTATACAGGCGAGATGATTGATCAGTTTGCAGCGACTATCGTAGTTACTGTAGTAATGTATGTTATTGTATACTTAACATGTGTAGGCAAGCGTTTTAATGATGATTCTATCGGTAAGATTAATGCTGAGGCTGAGTTACAGCAAAATATGCTTGGCGAGGTTATAGAGATAGCTGACGAGGTTAGAACTGGTACAACAGGAGCACTTAATATTGTAGATGGACTTAGAAATTCATCAGAAATCGTAAAGCGTGCTGTTGGAGATATTAGTTATAGTACAGCATTGACAGCAGAGAATATTCAAGATCAGACAGTTATGACTCAGAATATTCAGGATAATATTCAGGAGACGGTAGCGCGTTCTGAGCATATGGTTGATGTAGCTAATAAGTCAAATGAGCTTAATAAAAATAATGCAGAAAAGATGAGAGAGTTAAAGGCTCATGCAGATATTCTTGCTGAGACAAATCATCAGGTTGCAGAATCTATGAAGCATCTTCAGGATAATGTAGGTGAGGTTAGAAATATTACAGAGACTATTTTCTCTATATCATCACAGACAAACTTACTTGCGCTTAATGCATCGATTGAGGCTGCTAGGGCAGGTGATGCAGGAAGAGGATTTGCAGTAGTAGCTGACCAGATTCGTGAGTTGTCAGAGAAGACAAGAGTAGAGACAGAGAGTATTGCACAGATTCTTGATAAGCTTACAACAAATGCTGATCAGACAGCAAAGGCAGTTGAGAAGTCAGTAAATGTAAGTGATGTTCAGGATGGAATGATTAATGAAGTAGTAGAAAAGGTTGATGAATTAACAAGCAATGTAGATACATTGGTTAAGGATATCGGAGAAATCGATAATATGATTGAGAGTCTTTCTAATGCTAATAAGCAGATTGTTGAGAATATTGTTCAGCTTTCAGCTACTACAGAAGAGGTTACTGCAGCTGCGCAGCAGGCTTCTACTATGACAGAGAATAATTTTGAGGAAGCATTAAATGCTCATGAGATGCTTGAGGGTGTAATGACAGTTTCTCATAGAATTGACAAATATATGGAATAATTAATTTGATTAAGAGAATCTCGCTTTTTGCGAGGTTCTTTT